>JAZFZJ010000199.1:0-23938 GCA_036443915.1 Nitrospirales bacterium | reverse complement strand
AAATTCCAGGCTTTTATGATAATGTGATGCCCCCCACCAGCGCGGAATTGAAAGATTTTGTGGCCTCAGGATTTCAAGTGCAACGATTCAAGGAGGCCTATCAATTGCGGTCACTCCGCACCTCTGACCCCAAAGATTTGCTCAAACGTATTTGGGCATCTCCCACATTTGAAGTGCATGGATTAACAGGCGGGCACATGGGACCCGGCGTAAAAACCATTGTTCCCGCGTGGGGTGAACTCAAAGTCAGCATGCGACTGGTCCCCCTTCAACGTTCTCAAAAGATTTTCCGTCTTTTGAAAAGACATCTCCACGAACACAACCCTGACATTGAGGTCATAAACGAGGGGGAATTGGAACCATTTCAAGGGATCTCCACGGGTCCCTATGCAGAAGCCCTGCAAGAAGCGGTCAACAAAGGATTTGGACGTCGACCGGTTTTTGTGCGCGAAGGCGGGTCTATCGGGGCGATTACCTTCCTCCAACGGGCCTGGAGAGTCCCCATTCTCTTTATGGGTCTCAGTCTCCCAGAACATGGGTATCATGCGCCAAATGAATATTTTGATTGGGGCCAAGCCTCCGGTGGAATGCACGCGTTTGTAGAGTACTTTCACGCCTTGAGCCAAATGAAACCCGGTACTCTAAAACTGGGCCAATACCCATAAAGGGTCTGTGGAAAAATTCAAAATTTTCCTATAGCGGCTACCCTTGGCCATTTCAACAAACATCAGTAGGAATTGGGAATGGTCAAAAAGCCTCGCTGTCTTACCCCCACACCCCAGGCGTGACAAGACACCCCTTTCCACAGGCAAAGCCACAGGAGGCGAGGAGGAGACGAGGTATACATGGGAGCGACGTCCGGGAGGGCGCCATCATTGTGAGGGATCCGAGCAACGAGAACGCTGCTGGCGCACCCTGCGCCTTCGCGAGGGCATGCTTTTTCAACAACCCCAGGAATGGATACCCTTTAATGTCATGGAATGAGCAGAATGTTTTAGGACTGAGGGCTTTTCGCCTTCACCTGGGGCCATTCAAATCTCCCTCGCCCGTTTTGGGAGAAGAACGTTTGAGGGACGAACGAACATTCCATAACGACACCTCCATTTCGCCCTCAATGGCTCACACCATAGACTTTAACAAGCCCTTCCCAAAATTATTTGTTCCGTACCAAAATTCTCAGCGGGGTACCCGAAAATCCGAACTGTGCTCTGATGGAATTTTCCAGATAGCGTAAGTAGGAGGCAGGAATTTTCTGTGCAGATTTCACGAACAGGGCAAAGGTGGGGGGCTTAGTCGCCACCTGAGTGATAAAGACCGACCTTTTGGGATTGCCGCGTCGCAACGAAATGGGATTTTTCTCTAACAATGTCTGTACAAACACATTCAGTTTACGAGTGGGAATTCGCTTAGAAAAATCCCTCATGACTTGGTCAATTTGAGGAAAGAGCCGGGTCAGCATCTCAACTTGCGTTGCCGCCCCAAATACCACCGGCACATAGGTAAAGAACGGAAATCGCCGTGCCAACGCAAGATTGTATGCGGGGTAGGCCTCAGAATCTCCCGCTAGTAAATCCCACTTATTCACCATGATGATACAACCTCGTCCTTGTTTGCTGATCAGGCCCGCAATTTTTGTATCTTGCTCGGTCACCCCTTCCACCCCATCTAACAGTAACACGGCAACATCAGACCGCCCCAACGCCCGAATAGCCCGTGCAACGCTATAGCCCTCTATGCCGCGATCAATTCGTCCTCGCCGTCGGAGTCCGGCGGTATCCGTAAAAATATATTTCCGACCCTCATGGGTCACCATCGAATCAATCGGATCACGGGTCGTTCCCGGAATATCACTCACAATGAGCCGTTGCTCCCCAAGAATTCTGTTGACCAACGTGGATTTGCCTACATTAGGTCTGCCCACTACGGCCACCCGGGGCACCTCCGGTGATGCCTGTTCATCCGAGGCGACTGGAAGATGCGGTAGGAGCGCTTCGAGAAGTTCATCCACCCCAAGCCCCCCCTCCGCTGAAATCGGAAAAATCTTTTCCGCCCCTAGTTGATAAAAATCTGCGAGAAGGAGTTCGGTTTTAGGCGTATCAATTTTATTCACGGCCAAAAACACGGGCTTTCTTACCGGCCGTAGCAGGGTAGCAAGATCAGCATCCAAAGGCGTTAACCCAGCTCGTCCGTCCATCATCCCAATAACCAGATCGGCTTCTGCAATGGCCATTTGGGTTTGCTGCCTGATCTGACCCACAATCTCATCCTCAGTGGTCAGATCTAAACCCCCAGTATCCATCAAGGTGAAGACCCGGTTTTGATACTCACATTCAGCCATGTTGCGGTCCCGCGTGACACCGGATACATCATCTACGATCGCCGTGCGATGCCCCACAATACGATTAAACAACGTAGACTTGCCCACATTGGGCCGCCCCACAATAACCACCAAGGGTTTATGCAGAGGAGGCTCAATGAGGGTTTCCAAGGACAGATCGAAAGGAAGCGATTCTTCCTCTGAAACATCTTTGGAGGGAATACGAGTGGAACGAGCCATAAAAGTCCTACTATTTTTTCAGTATTTGGCCAGAAAAAATGATGGGCCTCTCCTTCTTCTCACGCAATTCGGCTTAAGAGGCCATTGATTAATACAAAATTCCTTCAACATAGGAGCTGCCCTGAAGTATTCCCAACTGCATCACCGAATACCCTTGAATATTCAAAGCTTTTTCTAGGGCTTTTCGAAGGAAGGTCCGCTATCCACCCCCCTAACTGGGGCACTCTACGCTTCCCTATCCCTTGGGCAATGCTGGGTACGCCTTGCAGAATTCCAAGGCACCCTACCGCTTCTTGGTGCGCAAAGCCTACACAAAAAAATGCCAGCAAGACAACAGGGTGATAACCCCAATGGCGAACACTTCAGAAAGACCAGGGGAATGGTTTTTTTTATCATCCCCATTAAGAGAATAGACCTTTACATGATTCTTGTTGATATACTCGGCAATTCCGGAAGAGGTCAACCCAGAGAGTAAAACCTCCGCACGCCGGACCTGCAGGTATCAAATTAAATACCTTTTTCTGGTGTCCATGTAATGGTGTATTTAGGCTGGCTTTCTATTGCAACTCCTAAGCATCTAGGTTCCCACACAATATCTGTGTTAAACTTTTTTTGTTTTTGATACCTTACCAACGCCATGTGCGGATGGGGACTAGCTCCTTATAGGTTTTCTATAATTTTCCCTTCCCATGTAGTTTTGGTGATTTTTTTATGTTTTCTGCCTATTTTGAGAAATTGGTGGCTCAATTCATTTAGAAATACCCCTGATGGCAAAGCGCTATTTTCTTGAATCAGATACCAGCGGCAGAATTGATGCATTGACGAAACGCTGGATACACGGAGAACGACCAGTCCCTTCCTTCCCTCGAACCGTACAGATCCAGACGCTTTCCGGGTGCAACGCACGTTGCCAATTCTGCCCAAATGGCCATACTGTGAATCGACTGTCGATGGGGAGCATGAGTGAGGATCTATTTCGAAAGATTGTCGAGGAGGTTGTACAACATCCCGTGAAAAGGATTAGTCCTTATCTTATGAACGAACCGCTGGCAGATCCACGACTCCCAGATCTCATTCGCTATATTGCAGACCGAAAACGGAAAGACACCAAAATAAGTATTAGTACGAATGCCACGTACCTTACGGGGGAGTTGGGTGAGCGTTTGATCGAGAGCGGATTGGACAGTCTCCACATTAGTTTTCACGGAATTTACAAGGAAACCTATGAGACCAGCATGGGGAACTTGGATTGGGAGACCCACCTGAACAAGGTGAACCACTTTATCGAACTCAAAAGACGACGGAAAGCCAAAAACCCGATAATTACAGTGACCATGGTCCACACCGCAACCATTGATCAGGAGCTTGAAGAGATACGCGATTATTGGAATTCCCGTGGGGTGGTTGTCAGGATCCATACCTTAGAAAATCGATCACATGCTTGGGTCGAGGGCCAAGACATTAACGTCAAACCCATGAAGCCGTATACCAATTGTGATCGGTTAATGGGCCAAGCCTATGTTCTGTGGAATGGTGACGCGGTGCTTTGCTGTGTGGATTGGGAGAGAACAACCATTCTAGGCAATATCGCGAAGCAGTCGTTGCAAAGCGTCTGGCTAGGCCAAGCCTACACCGAATATCGTCGCAATTACCTGGCTGGGAATATCTGTGGAACCCTATGCGAAGGCTGTAAAGTCCAAGATGAAGGTGATTTCAAATTTAAGCCTCCATTATCGATTTCTGGTTTGTTAGTTGGTCAACCATATCGCTATCAGCCAACTCCCCCGCCTGCTCCTCGGAATCCTAGAGGAAAACCTTTACCCGTTCTAAACGTGTAGCCTAGGCTTTGGCTGCGCTGGCAAAAGTTTCAATTTTTGCAACGTGTTTTTTTAATTTTACCAGGAAAGCATTGTCGTACCAGAATGAAGAGTGTTATTCAGAACCCCAAGACCCTAAAAATTCCACAAGATATTATTCTTGTATAATCCTAGAAACTGCAGTTGGATCACAAAAGTCCACGCAATCTCTTGGCGCACCTAGCAAAATAAAAAAATGTCTCATCACCCATAAGGTGACCACGAATTTTTTGATTTCACCATGCACACCAATACCTTACGCGTCTTTTTTGCGCCCAACTGCCGTCTCTAGGATAATGAGGTTGTTATTTTTGTGGAGAAAGTCGCCTAAGATGATACGTACCCCCCCATTCACGTGGGGGAATATTTTTTTGCGTGCCCACGCGTGAATACCACCAGGTCCCTTTTGCACTATTCCCATCCTCAGAAAGCATGACTTCAAATCCACCTTCCCGATCATTGCCTTTTTGATGCCAGCTTCCTGACCAGAGACCATTCAGCACTTTCTCCGTCTGAATTCGTCCATTTTGATGGTTATACGGGCCATTACCTTGTGCATCCAAAAGGGCTTGGTAGGCTTTATCTTCCTCTTGTATTTCCCATTCTCCCGTGAAATCTACCGTTTTCTCATCTGCAGTTTTATCTTTTGGGACTGTTTTCACATCTTTCTCTTGGTCGACTTTGACTAAGAGACCCATGCCTGTGTCAGGATATTCGAGATTGGCAAAAGTATTGGCCCCTATCCCTTGGCCAATTCCGAGGAGTATGAATATGGCAATACCCCCAACAAATTTTATTCTGGCTTGCCTCATTATTTCCTCTCTCCCCTTTTTCTGGTGCTGAATTATTCGTGTTTCCAATGTCGATTTTGACATTGGGTATTCCCTTTATTTCTGTTGTTTTCCATTGAAAAGGAAGATTGGCGGTTCCTGGTCGGTGCTATTCTCATGATTCCCAGGATCCTAGATGCGCCAGGAGCTTACCCAGGTCCTTGGCGATCCATCCAGTGCATCTGAGGCTACGAAGGGTCTTTAATTATTCATGGCTGGAAACAGAGAGGCGGGGATAGCCAAGCAGACAGCACTGGAAACAATACGGGTTAGGTATGGAGATGTTTCATCGTAGCGGCACATAAAATGATTAACACCCCAAGCCATAATGCCACCTGTTGAAATGGCACCGGTTCCACGGCCATTTCTTCAAGTTCTTCTTGGTCTTCCTGACCAGTAGGCTCATTTTTAAAGATAATGGTGTAAAGGAAAATGGTCAGGATTCCAAGTACTAACGAGAGTTTGATAAAAAAGACAGTAAGGTATTTGGGGTGATGCGCCACACTTTCACCGGTTTGCATGATCATCCCCTGACTCACGTAATGAAGATTGATCCCACCGGTGAAGAGGATGACGAGCAAGAGCACCCCGACCACGCGTTTATATTGCTTGTAAAAGGTTTCAGAGATGGGTTTGATGAATTCTTTGGGGACCGAGGTTTTGAGTCCAGGCGTCACGGCCATGACCAGAAAAGCTAGCCCACCAATCCACACCACCGCTGACAGCAGATGCAACCAATGCACCAGGATAGGAATGACTTGGTTGAGGTCGGTGAGGACCCCGAGGAGGGATTCCATTATTAGGGTGTTGAAAAGGCTCGCCAGCAGCGTTCTCGGCTCGTTGCCCTGCTCAGGAATTCCCGTGTCCGCTCCGTGGGCCATCCAACGGTCGGGCCATTTGGGAACCCGCAGACGAGTTGGGGACTTGCTGGACAGGCCATTTTGAATAATCTACCCAGACCTTGGTGCCTTAATGGTGTTTTTAGGAATACATGGGGATTGGGGAATTTCAACTTTTCTACCAGCCTGTTAGAACTTAAACACGGGTTTCTCATTTCCGAACCGCCGCTTTCGAAGTTCTTCCATCAAATCGATGGTGACCATGGGAATGTTGTGTTCTGTCGCGTGACGCTCTACACCCTTTTTCACCATAGCGCGCAAGAAATACGGTATACGATTTAACCGTTCTTCCGAAGCTTGATCCCATTCAACCGATGAAGCTTCTGGCACATTGAAGGCAACCTGGATCTTTTCCCCACCTTTTGGCGTATAGAGACACCACTCGTCTTCATCCATCCAATCTCCATGATCCACGTAAGGACGTGCTCGACAGCCGCCGCAAATTTCACTGTATTCACAATCGCCACACTTGCCTTTTAGATGCGGATAACGAAAGGAATCAAAAATCTCCGACTTCTCCCATAAGTCGACAAAGCTAGTATCCCGAATATTCCCAGCAGACAGGGGCATGTAGGGGCAGGGTGTCATGTCGCCGTTGGGCGTGATCCTCGCATAATTTGTACCGGCGAGACATCCACCACCCATGTATCCTTGGGCTTTCGTGATCGGAGAATTCGGGTCTCTCTCATAGGCCAAGCGCTTGAAGTGTGGAGCGCATCGAGCCCGCACTAGCATGTCTTGATATTTATCCTGACAATCCAGAAGATAGCCTAACACCTCTTCATATTGCGAAGGTGTAATGTCAGTCAGTTCTTCACCGCGTCCGGTGCAGACCATGAAAAAAACATTCAGTACCTTGGCCCCGAGATCGTGAGACCAATCGATGACAGCCGGTAATTCCTGATAGTTCATGGGTTGGGCACTGAAATGCACTTGGAACTGCAATCCATTGCGTTTGCATGCCTCGATACCCGCTAAGGCCCCTTCCCACGCTCCCGGCAACCCACGAAAGGCATTGTGTTTGCTGGAATCAAGTGAATCAATGCTAATGCCAACGCCCATGACACCAATTTCCACCAACTCTTTGGCCATGGCATCATCAATCAACATACCATTGGTGCCAAAGACCACCATAAACTGTTGCTTCACTGCGTGACGAGCAATATCCAAGATGTCTGGGCGGACCAACGGTTCCCCACCCGTAATCACCAGCAGACTCCCACGATTAACTTCGGCAATTTGATCGATCAAACGAAAACATTCTTCGGTGGTGAGTTCATCATGCCCGCCACCCATCTTTGTTGTCGCGTCCAGGTAGCAATGAGCACATTTTAGATTACAGCGACTGGTGAGATTTAGGGCCACAAGGTAGGGTTTGAAATCATCAACCGTACGTCCATCGCCTGGCGCATCAATGCCAGGACGCAGCGATTCAAACCGCGAGACGGCATTTGACCCTAACGAGGACAGGCTATTGAACAATGAGTTGAGAACCGGAAGGGATTTACCCATTATTGCCAGCTCCGGATTGGGCTTCCGAAGGAGCCCCTGTACCGGTCAACTTGGCGACAATGTCTTTGACGTTCCCCGTTTTCATGGCTTCTTCCATGGTTTCCTTAGCTTGCTCAATACCTTGGTTAGCCACGTCCAGGGTAATAATAGTGATGCCCATTTTTTCGGCATGTTTAATGATTAACGCTTTGGTGCAGTCTCGCATAAAACCAGCGGGAGCACGCTCTAATCGTTGCAAGGCATCAGGCTCCCAGGTGTACGGGTCAGATCCATTGCCCTCAGGAGCTTGATCATTCTTGGAGTCGGAACCCATAGTTGAGGCCTCCCCAGCAGTTTTATTGGCAAAGATTGGGATATAGTCTTCAGCCGCCGCCTCTTGGATCATCGGGGCCGAATACTCCAACGTAATGGTCGTCATTCCTAATTTTCTCGCGGTCTTTTCAATTTTTGCTTTCGCCCGCCTACGCTGGAATCCCGCAGGAACCGCACGAATGGCTTCTCGTGCATCTTTGGTCCATTGCATGGGAATATCGTCATATGCGATTTCGGTTTCTAGGCCACCCTCCGCTTTCGCCGCCGCCTCAAAAATGGATTTATCCACTTGTTTAAATTGTGCCCCATCCAAGCCACATACCGGGCATAAGACAGGCTGGGCCCCTTTTCCAATATAGCCACATCCCCCACACACATAATAATCTCGGGACATCCGATCCAAATATGATTGATTCCCGGCACTCAATGGATTGGCAGCAACCGGTTTTTCTTCTACCACCTGAGACATCATGCCACTCATTGTGGATCCCATTAAATCTTGCGCCACTTGATTATCGGCTTGCATGGTGTTGCGATCAATGCCAGCAGCATCCAGGGTTCCGCCAAGACTTTTCATGGCATCCATGGCACCAGCCGGGAGAATATCGCCCACGGCATCATCAACGATCGAATTACTGATGATGGTATGGCCCTTTTCTATGGCATAGCGATGAATCGCTGTTTTCGCGACTCCCCGGGCAAAGACGGGAATTTTTTCCATGCGTCGTAGGGCTTCTTCCGTCCAGGCAATAGTGTATTCCGCTTGGGTATCAATGGGCGGCACAAATTTTCGATTGGAGATCAAGATATTGCAAGGAGCAGAACGCAAGAGATTTTCGGCGTTGCTGCCGATATCCATATCGTCGTCACTATGAACACCAATTCGCCCGACGATGAGGAGCCACGGCTGCTCTTTCCGAACATATTGGATTAGCTTCTCAAAGGCCTTGCCATCCAGTAGCGTGGTCTTGATGTCAGCCCCTTCGTCCTGGGCTACATCACGGGAAACATCGAGATGTGATTGGTAGATTTTTGCCAATCCGCTGTCAATGACTTCTTCATGCAGTTTTTCTTGTTCTTTAAACCGAAAGACTTTCCCAGCTTCTTCATTCAAGACACCGGAAATGCTGTGGAAGGCGGCATAGTGGAAATAGGGGTCAAAGGCGGAAATGGCTTCGACAGGCTTATTAAACGCTTTACCCAGAGCCAATGCCGTTTTTAATCCTCCAAAAGAATAATGGCTGCCATCTACGGCCACCACAATTTTCCCCCCGTTCATGGGTTTGAGATCTTTGACAATGAACATGTCGGAATTTCGAACTCGTCGAATGACGCGTTCAGTATTACTTCCAATAATCGAATCTTTAACAGCTCCAACCCCCAAGGCGCCCATAATCGTGAGGTCATAGCCATTTTTGGTGATATCTTCTGCAATAGCTTTCCAATTGCGTCCTTCCAATGACCGACGCTCAAGAGGAATATTGGCTTCGGTACACTTCTCATCGACATAATCCAAATAGGAATCGGTAATGATTTGGAGACCACGCGTAATGAGAGAATCATGGATTTGCCGTTGCCGGTCTAATTCCTTCTCATCATGGTATTCTTCAGGGAGACCAGCTTCCATTTGCTTAAACCGTTTATCGTGCATTTTAGCCGCATACACATGGCTCCCCACCATTTTCGAACCGAAAACCTTGGCGAATTGGACTCCCAACTCGACAGCCATATTGGAATGGTCTGAATTATCGACTGGGACATATATCGTTTTATACATTCACTAGCCTCCTCAGCGAGTTCCCAAGCAAAAGGCCACACGAAGCCGCTCACCTCAATCGCCAGGAAATGCGCCTAATATACTTAAATTTTCCCAAACAAAATAGAAGCGATCTTACCACCGTGAAATTACCTTATGCAACCTAGCAAGGCTTTCCCTTCGTTGTCATACCATCGCCAAAACCTCATATTTTTCAATTGATTCCGTCGAAGACTTTGGTATGAAATCTCCACACAGAAAATTAAAAGTTAATAGGTAATAAGAGGGGTTTATATTTAGGAATATTGGCCTATAATACTTGCCATCTCAATGGCTTGATGGAAGCCCAAGGCAAGACACTACCATCGAACTGTCTTCAAATTGGCGATGTAATGTCCTGGTTACCTTGTAAGAGTAGATGAAGAACAAGAGGAAAATGAATCCAACCTTACCTTACACAATAATTGGGTTCTTATACATGTTATAGTTATAGATCGTTCAAGTAGCAGACTGTTTGTGCCGACACCACAATAACTTTTTCTGCCATTCCCCAAGTCAGCATTCTCTCATCTTTTTAAAAATTGCTTACGGGCCTTTGGTTTGGGTACATTAGGTATTTTGGTTTTTGCATTATTCACTACGGGGTTCTGGCCCAACAGGGGTATGAGACTCGATCAAATTGGTTAGGGGGACTTGATGAGACAAAGCAAATTTTTATTTACTTCGGAATCGGTCACGGAAGGGCATCCAGATAAGATTGCAGACCAGATTTCGGATGGAATTCTCGATGCGATAATGGCCAAAGACAAAAACTGTCGGGTGGCATGTGAGACTATTCTGACCACCGGCCTAGCTTTTGTGGCAGGAGAAATTTCGACAAAAGCCTATGTGGAGATTCCAGAAATTATTCGGGAAACGATTAAAGGCGTTGGGTATTCCGATGCCACTTGGGGATTTGACCATCGAACCTGCTCGGTGTTGACCTCCATTGTTTCGCAATCTGGGGACATTGCCATGGGAGTCGATACGGGGGGCGCCGGAGACCAAGGTCTGATGTTTGGATATGCAACGAATGAAACCGCTGAATTAATGCCCATGCCAATTGTTTTAGCCCACCGTCTCACCCGACGATTAGCTGAAGTTCGAAAAAAGAATATTCTGCCTTGGGTCCGGCCAGATGGAAAATCCCAAGTCACGGTGGAATATAATAATGGCAAGCCGATTCGGGTTGATACCATCGTCGTTTCCACGCAACATAGTGATGCGGTGACGTCCAAGAAAATCGAAAAAGATGTCATGGAAAAAGTCATTTTCCCCGTCATGCCGAAGAAACTTTTTAATCCCAAAGCTGTCACCTTTCATATTAATCCCACAGGACGGTTTGTGGTCGGTGGCCCAATGGGTGATACTGGGTTAACGGGACGAAAAATCATTGTGGACACCTATGGTGGCGTCGGAAGCCATGGGGGAGGGGCTTTTTCAGGAAAAGATCCAAGCAAGGTGGATCGATCAGCCTCGTATATGGCCCGGTATATTGCCAAAAACATCATTGCCGCTCGATTGGCAGACAAATGTGAAGTGCAATTGGCATACGCCATTGGTGTTCCTGAACCCGTCTCGGTCTTGGTTGACACCAAAGGCACCGAAAAAGCCAACGTGGAGCGCATTGAGAAGTTAGTGCGCAAACTTTTTCCCTTAACGCCCAGGGGTATTATCGACTACCTAAAATTACGACGCCCCATCTATAAACAAACGGCAGCCTATGGACATTTTGGCCGAAATGAACCTGACTTTACCTGGGAAAAAACTGACAAAGCTACCTTGCTACGACGAGAAGCCGGGTTATAATTTTTCTATATTATGTGACGGAATCGGGGGAAAGGGTTACACCTCCTCCTACTTTTATCTAGGGATCTCAAGAAAAAAGGAAGGAAAGTACATTTTTATGAGCACTGCAACTACCATAGAGACCACCACCCAAAACTATAAGGTCGCGGATATCAGCCTTGCTACCTGGGGCCGCAAAGAACTCCAAATTGCCGAAACGGAAATGCCTGCGCTGATGGCTCTTCGGGCAAAATATCGCCACTCCCAACCCTTAAAAGGAGCCAAAATTCTCGGCTGTATTCATATGACGATTCAGACTGGGGTTTTAATTGAAACACTCCTCCAACTGGGAGCTGAGGTACGCTGGTCATCTTGTAATATTTTTTCCACCCAGGATCATGCTGCTGCTGCTATTGCCGCCAGTGGTATTCCTGTCTATGCCTGGAAGGGAGAAACGGCAGAAGAATACGAATGGTGTTTGGAACAAACCATCTTAAAAGATGGTCAACCCTGGGATGCCAATATGGTCTTGGACGATGGGGGTGACTTGACACTCATGCTTCACGAAAAATACCCCGCCGTGTTGGATCGGGTTCACGGGATTACCGAAGAAACGACCACTGGCGTACATCGCCTAATTGAAATGCTAAAAAAGGGAACATTGAAAGTTCCCGCTATCAATGTCAACGACTCCGTGACCAAATCCAAAAACGACAACAAGTATGGATGTCGCCATAGCCTGAACGACGCCATTAAACGTGCAACTGACCACCTTCTGGCTGGGAAAAAAGCTTTGGTGATCGGATATGGGGACGTGGGGAAAGGCTCCGCTCAATCATTGCGCCAAGAAGGCATGATTGTGAAGGTCTCAGAAATCGATCCGATCTGTGCGATGCAGGCCTGTATGGACGGATTTGAAGTAGTCTCGCCCTACAACGACGGCATCAACACAGGAAGAGTCGAGGATACGAATACCAACCTCCTGAGCCAAACTGATTTGGTCGTCACGGCTACCGGTAATTTTAACGTTTGCGATTCCGCTATGTTACACGCGTTAAAATGTGGGGCGGTGGTGTGCAACATCGGACACTTCGACAATGAAATTGATACAGCATATACGCGGAAAACCTGGGAATGGGAAGAAGTGAAACCTCAAGTGCATACAATCTATCGAAATAAATCTACCAACGATCACCTCATCTTATTGTCCGAAGGACGGCTGGTAAACTTGGGCAATGCTACGGGACACCCATCTCGCATTATGGACGGCTCGTTTGCGAATCAAGTCTTGGCTCAAATTCATCTGTATGAGCGAAAGTATGCTGACCAGGCAGAACCAAAAACCCCGTCAGTCCAAGTTCTTCCCAAGATTTTGGACGAGGAAGTGGCGGCACATATGGTCCGTGGTTTCGGTGGCGTCTTAACCAAGCTTACCAAAACACAGGCTGATTACATTCACGTACCAACTGAGGGTCCGTTCAAAGAAGATACCTACAAGTATTAATTCACAGTATTTTCGGGATAATATGGTAGCTCGCGTCTTTAGTACAGCTATCAACCCAGGGAGGGCGTTGGTCAAAGGAACGTCTGGCTTTTTCAGATAAGTCTGGTAAGCTGTTGGGGGAGGGGAGGATGAAATTCATGTTCCTTCATAGTTTTTCTCTTTACAATCAACTTGCTAGCGTGTATCCTGATTCAGCTCTTTTACCCGGGCAGGGCTCAGCCTGTGAGTTTTGGTATCAGCAAATCGCTTTCCTGTAAAAGAGTCACCATTTTAAATGGTTTTTTTATTAATTGATCCCTCACCTATGGATCGTTCCTCGTTACAGGATATTCCCTGTATGTGAGATGGTGAGAGATAGATAAGGACCTTGCTGCCATGTCAAGAACTCTAGACCCCGCCAAAGCCGGTATACCTCAACGAGATTACCCCACCATGTTCCTTTTTGGGTTGATCCTGTTGGCCACCATCGTTGGTTTACCGGTGTATGCCTATTACTACGATTTTAGCTGGGTTGACTGGACCATGTTTGTTTCCCTGTACATGATCACTGGACTCGGCATTACGGTTGGATATCATCGCTTGCTGACCCATCGGAGTTTTAAATGCCCTGACTGGGTAAGATTCGCTTTTCTAATCGCAGGGGGCATGGCTCTAGAAAATTCCGCATTACGATGGGCAGGGGATCATATCAGGCATCATGCTCGCTGTGATCAAGAAGAAGATCCATATAATGCCACACTAGGGTTTTGGCATAGCCACTGTGGATGGATTTTCTGGAAAGATCCCAACCGGGATCCCAAATACCAAACCCGCCTCTTACAAGATCCGTTGATCGTGTGGCAAAACCGGTATTATCTTCCGATTGTCTTGACCGGTCTTTTCCTGCCTTTTGTTGTCGGACTGCTCTACAACGGATGGATTGGTGGAATTGGCTGTTTTCTCTTAGCCGGCCTAGCACGTATGTTCTTTGTCTTAAACTCCACCTTCTTCATTAATTCCATCTGCCACATTTGGGGCGATCAACCTTATGATACGTCCAACTCCAGCCGGGACAGTTGGTGGATTTCCCTGCTCACGTTTGGTGAGGGCTACCACAACTATCATCACATGTATCAAGGCGACTATCGAAATGGAGCACGCTGGTACAACTTTGATCCTTCAAAGTGGCTTATTTGGATATTGAGTAAATTGGGTTTAGCTTACGATCTTCGTCGGCAATCTCCCAATTAGTCATAGCTACATTCGTTTCCCCAAATTCAAGTTTCCACTCGGCTGAGTCTTTTCGCTTTCTACCCTTAACCAGCCCCACTTTCCCATTGCGCATGTTATTGCAGACCTTAGAAGTCGTGTGATAACTTCGCCTCTATTCACAAGGGTTGGGGGAAATATGATCACAACTGAACTTCAAGAAAATGCTGCCCGGTATTTAATGAATACCTATACCCGTCTCCCTCTGGCCCTGGAGCGAGGAAGTGGGTGCCTGGTCTACGACGCCGAGGGGCGGGAATATTTAGATTGTGTGGCAGGAATTGCCGTGAATATTCTTGGCCATTCCCATCCAGACCTGGTCGAGGCCATATGCCGACAGGCCCGGCAGCTTATTCATACATCCAACCTGTTTTATACGGATCCTCAAATACAACTCGCTCAACGCCTGGTGGAACTGTCTTTTGCGGATAAGGTGTTCTTTTGCAATAGCGGGGCGGAGGCCAATGAAGCGGCCATCAAGTTAGCCCGGCGATATGCTTACAACACTTTCGGCCCGGAAAGGAGTGAAATTCTGACGATGGTCAATTCCTTTCATGGGCGGACCTTGGGAAGTCTCTCTGCAACAGGTCAACCGAAACTACAAGAAGGATTTGGCCCGCTGGTTCCAGGATTTCGCTACATTCCTTTTAATGACCTTGAGGCGTTAAAAGCCCATCTCACACCTCAAACCGCAGCCATCATGCTAGAGCCCATTCAGGCCGAGAGTGGCGTAGTTGTTCCTGATCCTCACTACCTGAAAGGCGTTCGAGAACTCTGCTCCGAAAAGCAAATCCTACTAATTTTTGATGAAATCCAAACAGGAATGGGTCGCACCGGAACCCTGTTTGCCTATCAACAATTCGGAATTCAACCTGATATTATGACTTTGGCCAAAGGACTAGGTGGAGGAGTTCCCATAGGGGCCTGTCTGGCCACCAACAAGATCTCCGCGGCCTTTGAACCCGGAACTCACGCTTCCACCTTTGGCGGCAACCCGCTTGCCTGTACAGCTGCCTTAAAAGTGCTTGAACTTCTCATTGAAGGTGGAAAGCTTGAACAAGGTCGGATCGCCGGACAATATTTAGCGAAAGGATTAGCCGCCCTTAAAGACCAGTTCTCCTGCATTCGCGATTCCCGTGGCATGGGACTCATACAAGGATTGGAATTATCTATCGACGGGAAACCCTTGGTCCACGAATGCCTTGAACGACGAGTGCTGATAAACTGCACCATGGATCGAGTTCTCCGATTCGTACCTCCCTTAGTCATCAGTACCTCGCACATTGATCGACTCCTGTCTGTCCTGCACAGTCTATTTTCCAAACGGCAATAACTCATGGCATCCACCGGTCAGTCATTAAAAAAGCACAAGTCTACTGTTGTCTCACGAACCAGGGCCCAGAAGCTCCCCAAAGACTTGTTGACCGTAGCCGATATTCCTCGGAAAAAGGTTCACGATTTGATTACCCTCGCCAAAAAGTTGAAGGCAACCCATGGAAAGGGGAAACCGGCCTTTCCACTTAGAGGAAAAACGCTTGGACTTATTTTTGAAAAACCTTCCACCCGCACTCGAGTCTCCTTTGAAGCCGGGATGAATCAATTAGGTGGACAAGCCTTGTTTTTGGCGTCGGAAAAAATTCAACTCAGTCGAGGAGAAAGTTTAGCGGATACCGGAAGAGTCCTCTCTCGATATTTGGATGGGTTAGTGGTTCGCACCTTTGACCAGGCCTCTTTGGAAGAATGGGCGCAACACACCTCCATTCCTGTGATTAATGGCCTAACAGACCATTGTCATCCCTGCCAGGCTTTAGCGGATCTGCTGACTATTGTCGAAAAAAAGGGACGGGCGAAAGGCCTAAAATTGGCTTATATTGGAGATGGGAACAATATTACGCATTCGCTCCTTGAAGTTGGCGCCAAAGTGGGCATGCACGTGGCCGTAGGATGCCCTCCAGGGTATGAACCCGACCAAACCGTTGTAAAAGAAGCCAAAAAAGAAGGGGAAGAGACCGGTGCCACGATCGAAATCACACATGATCCAACGAGGGCTGCCCAAGACGCGGATGTCATCTACACCGATGTTTGGATCAGCATGGGACAAGAACAGGAACACCAGGCTCGCATGTCAGCCCTGGCCCCGTACCAAGTCAACCACCAATTGATAAAATATGCCAAACCCACGGTCATGGTTTTGCATTGTCTGCCTGCGCATCGAGGCGAAGAAATCACCGGGGAAATCCTGGACGGGCCTCTGTCGATGGTGTTGGATCAGGCAGAAAATCGCCTTCACATACAAAAAGCCATTTTGTTGGAATGGATTGGGAAGTCAGCTTTATGAAAAGACGTTCGGCATCTGTTGCGTCAAGCCCTGGGACTCGCTCTGCTTCCATCCGATCAACCAGACCTAAGGTCATCCTGGCCTATTCAGGTGGGTTGGATACTTCGGTAATTTTGCATTGGCTCAAAGCGGAAAAGGGATGTGATGTCATCGCGTTTTGCGCAGATCTGGGACAAGGCGAAGATTTTCGGGCTATTAAGAAAAAGGCCCTCCAGGTGGGAGCTATCAAGGCCTATGTGGATGATCTCAAGGAAGAATTCGTGTCGGATTACGTGTTCCCCATGCTCCGTGGTAACGCCGTGTACGAAGGCTCCTATCTACTGGGAACCTCTATTGCCAGACCCCTGATCGCCAAACGGCAGGTGGAATTGGCCAAAAAAGAAAAAGCCACGTACGTTAGCCATGGCGCAACTGGAAAAGGGAATGACCAGATCAGATTTGAACTGACCTTTGCGGCTCTCGCTCCTTCAATTCGAGTCATTGCTCCCTGGCGAGAATGGTCTATGGCTTCTCGGCAAGACCTTATCAACTACGCTCGTAAGCACAAGATTCCAGTCTCGGTCACCAAATCCAAACCGTACAGTATGGATCTGAACCTTTTTCATATCAGTTATGAAGGGGGAGTTCTTGAAGATCCTTGGGCTCCTCCCCCGAAAGACATGTTCCAAATGACGGTCTCGCCTCAAAATGCCCCTTCTATCTCCCAAACCTTGACCCTTCAATTCAAAAAGGGCAACCCAGTGGCCATTAATAATAAAACGATGAGCCCGGCCAGACTACTTCATCGGTTAAACCAGTTGGGAGGACGGCATGGAATCGGAAGGGTCGATCTGGTGGAAAACCGTTTCGTGGGGATGAAATCGCGGGGAGTCTATGAAACCCCTGGGGGAACCATTCTTCACAGTGCTAGACGTGCCTTGGAGTCTCTGACTCTTGACAGGGAAGTCGTCCATCTTCGAGATAGTTTAATGCCTCGCTATGCGGAACTGATTTATAATGGATTTTGGTTTTCGCCCGAGCGCGTCATGTTACAAGCCGCCTTTGACCAAGCCCAACAGGATGTCACCGGCACGGTGAGAGTCCAACTCTATAAGGGTAACTGCACGGTCATGGGACGCAAATCTGATCAGTCGCTCTACCAACAACAGCTGGCAACCTTCGAAGAAGGCACTGGGTATGATCAACAGGACGCAGGTGGCTTTATTCGACTGAATGCATTACGGTTAGCCACTCGAACGTCTGTGCAAAAGATCGTGTGGTAACCCACCAGATTTTCAGAATCCTATAATTTCTCCCATGAAAACTCCTCGAGGCAAATCCTCATCAAGCCCTCAATCTCGTCCTTCCAAACGTTCTCAACCCTCCGATACAAAAACGGAAGGCCAAAAGCTCTGGGGAGGTCGGTTTCAAGGACACACACACAAGCTAGTGGAAACCTTCACCGCTTCAGTCAGCTTTGATCGTCGCCTATACGAATACGACATTGAAGGCAGCATTGCCCACTGTAAAACCTTACAGCGGGCCAAAGTCCTATCCGCAAAAGAGTGTCAGACTATCATTCGTGGGCTTCAACGCATTCGTGAAGATATTCGAGGGAATCGCCACCCTTGGAAAGTGGAAGATGAAGATGTCCATATGAGCATTGAGCGCAAGCTGATACAACTAATTGGGCCGATTGGAGGCAAACTACATACCGGACGAAGCCGAAATGATCAGATCACCCTGGATCTTCGCCTCTACCTCCGCGATGCACTCCAACACCTCCTTCAAGATCTCAATCGACTTCAGCAATCGTTCTTGACCCTAGCTGGACAATACATAGGGGTGATGATGCCAGGCTATACCCATCTACAGCGGGCACAGCCGGTTCTCTTCTCTCATCATGCCTTGGCCTATGTAGAAATGTTAGAACGCGATAGGAGTCGCCTGAAAGATGCGTTGGTCCGAATCAACGTCATGCCCTTAGGATCCGGGGCGCTAGCGGGAACTAATTACCCAATTGACCGGCAATATACCGCTTCCCTGTTGCATTTTCCACAGATAACCCAAAATAGTTTGGATGCCGTGTCTGACCGGGATTATGTGATTGAGGTTATCAGTAGTTGTGCCATCCTTATGATGCACCTGTCTCGCCTGAGCGAAGAGCTCATTTTGTGGTCCTCGCAAGAATTTCACTTCATCGAGCTTCCCGACGAATTCTGTACAGGTAGCAGCATGATGCCGCAGAAAAAAAACCCCGACATCCCTGAACTCATCCGTGGAAAGACGGGACGGGTCTATGGCAATCTTTTCAGCCTCATGACGACCTTAAAAGGGTTGCCCCTCAGTTATAACCGGGACCTTCAAGAGGACAAGGAACCACTGTTCGACACGCTAGATACGGTTATCACGTCGGTTAAAATCTACGCAGAACTGATGGTCCAACTCACCGTTCGGGCAGAACACATGAACAACGCCGTGAACCAAGGATTTCTATTAGCCACGGAATTGGCTGATTATTTGGTCCAAAAAGGCGTGCCTTTCCGAGATTCTCATCATATAATAGGGAATCTCGTCCGAGAATGTTTGGCCAAAGGGAAAGGTCTCCAACAACTCACCCCACAGGACTTGCTCCACGTATCTTCTTCGTTTGATGCCAACGTTTTTCGAGTCTTAACTACAAAAGCGGCTATTGACCGGAAAAATATTGTTGGGGGTACGGCCACGACTCAAGTCAAATTGCAAATCAAAAAATGGAAAAAAGTCTTAAAGGCCGAAGATAAGACCACTGAGAAGAAGAAGGCTCCCATATGAAGCAATCTTTTCTTAAAGTTACCCGTTCCATTATCGTTCTTGCTATACTTTCCCTGCTGCCAGTTTTTTCCGGTTGTGGAGCGGTGGGTCCTCCCATTGCACCAGAAGACGTAGGCATCGAGGCAAAAGTAAGAGAACAACAGCAAAGCCGTCAGTCGAAAAGTGACACTCCAGGGGACCAAGGCCCATCGGAACCGGAGGAGGAAGTGGAATTACCCACTTTTTATCCTATAGGCACCCGATGATCGTTAAAGGCCAACTGCCCCGATTTGTTCAGGGAGAGACTCACAGGGTACAATCAACTCGATTTTTTTCAGCCCTATCTGTTTGTGGAGGATAACAAAAATGGATACCACGGTAACCAACAGGGGTACGAGGCCAAAACTGCTGCTGGTCGACCCTTACCCCCGGGATAATCCGTACGCCATGACGGCAAGCGAGCGCCGTTCGATCTGGTTTCCCAAACTCAGTTTACCCGTCATTGCTGCCTATACCCCCCCTTCTTGGGAGGTGGAAATCATTGACGAAGCCGTCATGGATATAAATTTCGAGACACCTTGTGATTTGGTCGGATTGTCGATTATGACCTGCTATGCGCCTCGGGCGTATGAAATCGCCGAGGAATTCCGCAAACGAGGGAAAACAGTGATTCTTGGAGGTGTGCATCCTACGTACTGTCCAGACGAAGCGTTACGACATTGTGATGCCATTGTCTGTGGCGAAGCGGAAGACCTTTGGCCTCAAGTGGTTACGGATGTGGAGGCCGGAACCTTGAAACGAATCTACCGAATGGCTCAATTCCCTGCTTTAAATGATTACATTCCTCCGCGCATTGAATTACTGAGTCCCGATTCGTATATGACCAGATTGTGCAGCTTTACCACGAGAGGATGCCATTTTGATTGTGAGTTTTGCAGTGTCTCCCCCTTCAATGGAAAAACCACACGACGCCGTCCAGTCCCAGAAGTCATCGCCGAACTGAAACGGGCCAAAGAATGGCTACGATCAGATATCGTCGAACGCATGACCCGGGGCTCATTGTTGAATGCACTATCCACGTCCTTGAGAATTTGGGTGGGATTGGAAGAAGGGTCCATTGTTGCGTTTGTGGACGATTTACATAACAGTCATCGAGCCTATTGTCGCGAGTTGTGGCAGGCCCTCAAATCGCTCAATATTAAATGGGGCTGCCAGTCCACGCTGTTCCTAGGGGATGATCCCGAAATGGTCAAGCTCGCCGCGGACAGCGGATGCGTATCCGTCTTTGTCGGATTGGAATCCCTATCGGAGGATTCGTTGGAGGAAACGAATAAGGGGTTCAATCAGGTGAGAAAATTCGAAAATCAAATAAAAATGTTTCACGATCACGGTATCATGGTGAACCCAGGGATTGTGTTCGGATTCGATAATGATGATGAATCTGTGTTCGAAACTGCTGTGGACTTCTTAACCCGCAATAGAGTGGAACTGGCCTATTTTAATGTGCTGACCCCTCTTCCAGGCACCGCACTATTCGAACGTTACCAACGGGAAGGTCGGATTTTCGATACAGATTGGGCAAAATATGACGGCAAACATGTGGTGTACAAGCCCAAGAGAATGACGCCGGAACAATTACAGGAGGGGTTTTTCTGGGCTAACCAGAAATTTTATTCCTGGCCCTGTATTGGAAAACGCGTGGGTCATACGACGCAACGCCTCATCCCTCGTCTCGAGATGAATTGGGAATTCCGAAAGTTGATTCGTCGGACCACACCGAAAGGCAGTTTATCTCCGTTAGCCGCGGTACTGAAAAACCTTCAGGCCAAGCTTCCGACCATAGAAACCCATCAACTGATTCCTAATGCCTTACTCGCACAGGCGCCGCTGGGATCAAAGAAGCAGGAACTCTGTTTGAAAGTGAAGGCCTGGCGCCACGATACCTTCGCCGCCTTGTTTATTGACCTGGAAGGAACCTTAGACCATCTGAATGCTCAGGAATTGTTAAATCGTATTAAGCAGGCTGCTCGAGATGCAAAAATGGATATCATCGTCAACTTCGAAAACCTCAAGCAGGCCACACCGAAAGCCATTCACACATTATTGGATGGAGAATTGCTTCAGACCATCACCCCTCACGCCAAGTTACGATATCGAAAATTACAGGAAGCCTTTCAATCCGCGGTAGCCGAAATATCTCTTGGCGACTTAGATTTATTTGATGACGTTTCCCATCATGCATGATTTTCAGTATCAGGGGGACGAGCTATTTTGTGAAGAAATGTCGATTCGACATATCGTCGAGCGGGTGGGAACCCCGTGTTACATCTATAGCCATCGAACGTTGATTCGCGACTTCCATGCTTTCGATCAAGCATTTCAAGCGATTCCGCACATTATCGCCTATGCCATGAAAGCCAATTCTAACTTATCCGTTTTGCGGCTCTTAGCAAAGGAGGGTAGTGGAGCAGACATTGTGTCGGGGGGGGAACTCTTTCGAGCATTGAAAGCTGGTGTGTCTCCGACCAAGATTGTGTTCGCCGGGGTCGGGAAATCTCCTGAAGAAATTCGATACGCCTTGGAATCGGATATTCTCATGTTCAACGTCGAATCGGCAGAGGAACTCCTGCAGATCAATGAGGTGGCTGGCTCCATGGCCCTTCGGGCGCGAGTAGCCTTGCGCATTAACCCTGACATCGATCCCCAAACCCATCCCTACATTTCTACTGGACTTAAAAAAAGCAAGTTTGGCATCCGAGCCGACCAGGCTCTTACGGAATTTGAAGCAGCGGGAAAACTTCCCCATATTGAAGTCGTAGGCGTTCATTCGCACATCGGCTCTCAATTAACCCAGGTCACCCCCTTTGTGGATGCCCTAAAAAAAGTCTTGCCCTTAATCAAATCGTTGCAAGACCAAGGCCTAAACATTCAATACATGAACATTGGTGGAGGCTTAGGAATCACGTATTCCGATGAGACACCACCGCATCCGACGGAACTAGCGCAGGCCATCTCACCGCTCCTGCAAACCGTATCCTGCAAAATTATTATGGAACCTGGACGGTCCATTGTCGGACATGCTGGAATCCTCGTGACGAAAGTCCTGTATAACAAGGAAGGGGAAAGTAAGCGATTTGTCATCGTAGATGCAGCCATGAATGACCTCTTACGGCCAAGCTTGTATGAAGCCCATCATGATATTCAATCGGTGATAAAAAATGAATCCGCCCCCGTCAACACCGTGGATGTTGTCGGACCCATTTGCGAATCGGGGGACTTCTTGGCAAAGGAACGGAAAATGCCGCAGCCGCAACCGGGCGACCTACTGGCTGTCATGAGTGCTGGCGCCTATGGTTTTACCATGGCATCGAATTACAACTCCCGGCCACGAACACCCGAAGTGCTGGTGAAGGGCAAGGACATGATGGTGATTCGACAACGTGAAAGCTACGAAGACCTCATTAAGGGAGAGGCCATTCCAGAAGTCTTCTCAGGTACAGAAAAGGCATGAACGTCATTTGATTCTCCACCCTCCTTCGCCACTCTAGGCAGGGCCGGATCACCTCTAAAAACCGTGTAGTAAGGAGTTGGAAATTCTCACATGTTCTCCGGTTCTCTCGTCGCCATTGTCACACCATTTTCCAAGGAGAAATTTGATGAAAAGGCCTTGGCCGACCTCATTGAATTTCACATTGCCAATGGGACTCATGGCATTGTGCCCTGCGGGACAACCGGTGAATCAGCCACCCTGACACCCGAAGAACATGAACGAGTCGTGGCCGTCACCGTTGAAATAGTGAACAAGCGTATCCCCGTCATTGCCGGAACAGGCTCCAATTCTACCGACGAAGCCATTATGTTCACGAAACACGCCAAAGCCGTGGGAGCTGATGGGGCGTTGCTCATCACGCCTTATTACAACAAGCCAACCCAAGAAGGGCTGTTCCGTCATTTCGAAGCCGTGGCCAAAGCCGTGGACGTACCCCAGATTCTCTATAACATTCCAGGTCGAACCAGCGTCAACATGCAGCCCGCCACTGTGGCTCGTCTTTCACACCTTCCATGCATCGTCGGAATCAAGGAAGGCAGCGGATCGCTTCAGCAAGTCTCCGATATCATTCATCAGTCACAACCAGACTTCCTGATCCTTGCTGGTGACGACCCCCTAACACTTCCCATCATGGCCCTTGGAGGAAAAGGGGTGATCACGGTGACGGCAAATGTCGCTCCTACTGACATGGCCAATATGGTGAATGCGGGCTTAGAGGGCAACTATGAAAAGGCCCGGACCTTCCACTACAAACTAGCCCCGTTGTTTGAAGCGTTATTTTTGGAGACGAATCCCATTCCGGTCAAAGCCGCTTTAGCCATGATGGGGAAAATATCCGAGGAAGTTCGGCTTCCCCTCACCCCTCTTTCCTCGGCATATCGCCCAAAACTCCAAGAAGCCTTGCAACAAGCTGGCATACTCTAAGGAAACCAACCCATGGTTCGGATAATTGTTTCCGGTGCAGCGGGCCGGATGGG
>JAZFZJ010000198.1:0-2525 GCA_036443915.1 Nitrospirales bacterium | reverse complement strand
TGGATGATCCTGGGATGACAGACGGATTCCCCAACGTGAAGGCCATGCTTGCCTCCGCCTATCGCGTCCTTCGGCCCCAAGGGGTGTTGGTTATCAATATGTGCAGCCGCCAACAACTTGTTGATGGGTTCTGGTGGGCTGATTTCATTCCCAAAATTGTCGATAAAATGGCCGCTCGCATACCTTCCCTAGACCTCACAGGGAAGATGCTGGAGGTCGTCGGCTTTCAAAAGGAAGGCATCATCGTTCCGCTCCATGAGATCCTTCAGGGACCATCCTATTTTGACCCCAAAGGGCCGTTGCAGAAATCCTTTCGTGACGGTGATTCTACGTGGGCCTTGCTGTCAGAAGCGGAATTACATCAGACCTTGGAGCGCATCCACACAATGAATGAAGATGGAAGCATCATCGAATACTTAGACGAACGAGAGAAACGGCGAAAGCGCATCGGGCAGACCACCTTCATTTTTGCCAGAAAATATTGAGATCAAGGAGGAAATAACCATGACGACTCAAGTAACGCATCCTGATCGGCAAGAACTTCAACCCGAGGAAGAAGCCAATCGCTATTCCCAACAAAATATCTTACGGTCTGAATTTATGTACGGAGAAGGCTTCCAAAGCCCTGGGGGGATTGAAGCAGTTGAAGCCTTTTGTTCCAAGCTTCGCATGCACGAAGGGATGAACGTTCTTGATATCGGAAGCGGTCTGGGCGGCGCGGCTTTTTATTTTGCCGAATGCTACCGTGCCACCGTTGTTGGCTTGGACTGTTCACAAGAAATGGTCGACATCAGTGCTGAGCGGAAGGAAAGAAAAAGGCTGGCCAATGTTTTTTTTCAACAGGGAGATATCCGAACCGCTGAACTTCCGAAAGATACGTTCGATTTAGCCTGGACCCGCGACTGTATTTTATATATTGCGGCAAAACACCTTGTTTGGAAGAATGTGTATTCATCCCTAAAAACTGGCGGGCAGCTCTTTATTACCGACTTCTGTAAAGGGAACGGCCACCTATCGGAATCGTTTATTACGTATTTGAGTCGCTGCAGGTATCATCTTCAAGATTTAGACACCTATAGCCAAGCGTTGGAAACAGCTGGATTTCACAACATTAGAATTGAAGATCATACGAAAGCGTTCATTGATTCCCTTCGGGAAGAACTCAAGGCTTTAAATGCTGACCGTGAGCAGTTCCTCCGAGAATTTACCGAGGGCGATTTTGACTATCTGGTGAATCGTTGGAATAAGAAAATTCAGTTCTGTGAGCAAGGCGACTTTATTTGGGGGCTCATTATTGCGGAAAAGTAAGCCATTGCGCTTCACCGGTCGATTCCTTCATGACCATGGCAGGCCCTTGAAATCATTGACAATTGGCCCGTTCGTTTAGCTTTCGGATGGCCTCTTAAATCGTTGGTATTAGATAGAATGAATATCTATGGCGTTTTGCATAAATTTCTTCCAGGTAATGCTTTGTTAGTGCATCAAAGGTCCCATTGAACCCTCAACTCCAGTTTTTTATCGAACTGCAAAAGTATGATCTTCGTCTCTTTGGAATTCTCGACAAAAAGAAAAAAGCTCTAGTGCTGATCAAGGCCGCCCAAGGTCCTGTACTGGAAGTGAGCAAGCAGCTCAAGACTGTGCAAGATGCGGGAGCGGTTTTGGAAAAGCAACGCCGCGACGGTGAGCAAGAACTTTCGCGCCAAGAGGAGCACATTCAAAACAGTCGACGTCGCCTGAAAGATTTGAAAACCAACAATGAATATCAAACCCATTTGTCGGAAATTGAATTGGCCAGAAAGAAAAAAGATACTGTTGAAGACGCGGTGTTGAAAATCCTTGAACCGGTTGCGCAAAATGAACAAGAGGAAAAAGATCTAAAAATCAAAGCTGGCAAGGTCGAGCAAGCCTTTGCCCACACAAAAGAGAAATTAAAATCAGAGATCACATCTTTAGAGAAAGAGCTGTTGGTCATCGAGGAGCAACATGGAGAATTGACGAAGCGGATGGGTCCCGCATTGCTGGTTCGCTATACGAAACTGAAATCGTTACGAAAAGGATTGGTGATTGCCAAAATGCAGGACGGGACGTGCTTAGGTTGTCGATTGCTCTTGCCTCCTCAGCTCGTAGCTGAAGTCAAACGTGCCGATGAATTATTACCCTGTGTGTTCTGCCACCGAATTCTTTACTGGGAGTCAGTGACTGGAGCAGGCATGGAGGCACAGTTTTCTTCTTCTGGAATCGATCATGTTCAAGAGTGTGGGTAAAGCATAAGGTTTTGTCATCGTGACAGATTGAAGGAAAGGTGCACCAGTGGCCGAATCGGGCTGTCTCCAGAGTTAGGGGATGAATAAAAAAGTATTTTTGGTGGTTTTTTCCCTGATTATTTCCCCAGTATTTATTAATGTGGGTGAAGGGGCGGCAATCAGCCAATATAACGAAATCAAGATCGCCAGGTTTGCTGGAAAGGAAACGACACCCACTCCCCCGTTAACCGTGCAGGGCAAATGGAAACTTCAGTGGACGGC
>JAZFZJ010000197.1:0-24485 GCA_036443915.1 Nitrospirales bacterium | reverse complement strand
TTGCTCGTATCCTGACAGCGTGGCGAGCAATAATGTGCACGAGGATGTAAAGCCAACGGGTGTGTGTCGGTGGATGGTGACCATAGGACGGAGAATTATTCAAGAACGTTCAGGCAGGGCGTACGGGTTTGGGAAGTCTCTTTTATTTTGAGACGCGGAGAAAGAGAAGGTATACATATATATTATGAAAATAATCCCCCCCGGCACCCCAAAAACTGACATGGACAGAAGGGACCCATTTTTAAAAAAAAGAGTCCCCTATGCGACACGGTTTAAGTCACGGTTCCAACCGTGATAGTCGGATTAAGTCACGGTTAGACGGTGCCACATCAGGCAACGTCATACTACAAGGAGGAGGAATCCCCTTGCTAGACGCGGCGTTTCCGTGGTACCGTCTGGTACCGTGTTGCTTGGAGTTGCAAATAAAACCGTACTCATAAGCCGCGGGCCGGGGGTTCAAGTCCCTCCACCGCCACCAACCTCCCCTGCTCCATTCATTCTTGCCAATTTCTCCGCTCCAACTCATTCTACCTCTACCATTCGTCCTTCCACACTCAAAAGAATCCGATTGGATATTGTGCGGGTGGGAACATCTTCCTGGAAAGAAGAGGACAAGCTGCTAAATACGCTTTGGCCGATTGAAAAGCCCATTAGCCTACTGAAACTTTTTGTCCTACATTTTTGGCAGGGGTCGAGGTGGATACCGAATAGGTCCCGTTTGATGATTGGCCTTTCATAGGAAGTTCAATAATGACAGCAACCCCTTTATGGGGTTGGCTATGAACTTTCAAACGAGCCCCAATTTGTTTTGCACGAATTACCATATTCCCTATGCCATGTCCTTGAGCTCCCACAAGGTCAACCTCAAACCCTTTTCCATTATCGGAAACCTCCAAGACCATTTGGGTATCTGTCATTCTCACTAATACTTGCCCTTTTTTGGCCTGAGAATATTGCACACTATTGTGTATCGCTTCGCGTAGAATATGTAAGAGTTCGATTCCCTGTTCATGCGAAATATGATCCTCAAGCGACGAATCGAATTCAACCGAAATTGGAAACGATCCCTGCTGATTCAAATCATCCACCAATGTTTTAAGCGCAACTTCAAACTTTTTTCCTAATAAGACTCCAGCCTTGAGATCCTCTAAAAAAATCTGCAGCATGTTTGACAGCTCGGCGACCTGTTCAATAATAAAATTAATGGGTTTACCAACCTCCATAGCAATTTGAACTTGCCGCAATGATCGGGCGATGCGCTCATGAAATTGATGAATAATGACATTCCGCTCATCAATCACCGCTAATAATTCTTTATTGCGTTGGACCATTCGCAAAAAGGGAGACAATAACATGATGCCCCCTAACATAAGCACGGCAACCAACAAACCTAGCACCTCATTTATAAGGTTCAAGCCTGGAGAACTGACCTCAATTAACTGAACATACAACGTGTAGGTACTTTGAATAGCCAGGAGGCTCACCGCCAGGCCCAAGAGATTCCACACTAACGGTTTCTCGGTCGCCCGTACCCGACGAATTAACAAACAGACCGTTATCCAATGCAGGCCACAAGTACCTAAGAGTACCCACAATGCCATAAACTCAAATCTCATTCAGGACTTCCTTTCATGAAAATACCGGGACCGATTCCCCTACACACCCTCATTGACCCTCTGTTTCTTTCCTACAAACCACCCCTTGTCAGGCTAGGCTAATATAAGTATATTGCACTAGACGTACAATTAATCGGATCCTCGCCATTGCCTTAAGCTCATTATCAATTTGTTATTTGCCCATATTTTTCATCAAAGCATCTCTTTGTTCTTTTTTATTCACTGAAGAAAGACCGTAACGAACAAAAAGATTTCTCTCACAACACCAAATAAACTTCCTCAAAAAACTTTACTGTATCGTTCCACTTGTCGGAATGTGGTGGGGCTACCTTAAGAACTACTTCCGCATACCTTCGCAACCAGAGATCCGTTCTGATCTCCCAAAGACTCCATTTCCTATCAGCTGAATACCTCAAAGCCGTAAGCTATTGAATTTTAATTGCTTTTATCCCAATCAATTTGAGGTATTTACCTCATTTCCTGCCTCCTCCACACTCCTAACGTCATGTGAGGAGGCAATATGCGGTTCGCACTGTTTCTTGGTTTAGGTATTTTTTTATGGGCTGGAACGGTTTCCATCAACTATCCAGACCAATCCCCCAATGCGACCGCCTCCCCAACAGAAACCTGCTCGGCAACGGCAGCTGGAAAACGTCTTATGAGCTATTTAAAGAGTGGAAAGATTGCAGGCATTCGAGATAATGGCCGAGTTCTTTCGATCGGCCTTACCCCCCAATGGACAGACTTCCCTATCCACATTCAACGAAACGTACTCAAGACGGTAGCCTGCTACGCCAAAACCCAATATCGCGTGGTGCAGTATATCGCGACGCAGTAAACCCTTTGAAAGTCATTTAGGGCAAAGAAGCCCCAGACGGGGGACGTTGCGCCTGGGCACGAGATTCTTGGTAATAGTCATATAAAATGGAAGCTCGTTCTCCATCCACGAGCACAAGCTGTCGTTGATCAAAAGTATTGGCCCAGTAAAAATAGACGAAGCCTTTTGTTGTCCCCACCTCAAGATGCATTTCCCTTCCTCCAATATCCTGAAAGGTTGATTCCTGCTGGATAATTTTTGAGGGAAGATCCTCATAGATGGCCTGAGCAGAAGGATGGTGATTTTCATAACCGGGCGTGAGACCATCCTCAGGCGACCCCAGTAAAGACCCCCAAAAATCCTGAAGCAATCCCTCAAGACCTGGATCCGTTATGTCATGAAGCTTTTCCACTAATGGAACAAGGAGGTTCTTATCCCTCTCGCCTCCAATAACCAACCCTTGAAAGCCATGAGATGTTTCACATAAACACCACACTAGAACCTGATTCCATACCCCGAACTGGAAGGTCCATGTTCCCAGTGCAGGGTGCTGTCCCCTGATAGGAGGTTCCAGGTACCCAGTCAACAGCTCTCGCCCCATTCGCTCAGCCACGGCTCCCACACACCGATACAGGGTTTCTCCAGGCTCACAATACGGCTCCTCGTTCCATACTTCAGGCTCTCCCTTAGGAAGTCGGCAAACTTCGTATAAAGGGCCATCATTGATCGTTTCGTCCAAGGACCGGTAGGAACAGGGAACTGGCTCACAAACCGGAAAGAACCCTCTGGCAATCAAGGCCCGTTGAAACAAGATGCGACGACCAAGATTCCAGGTTTTTTCAATAAATAGCATTCGCCCCGATGGAGACAATACGGAAAGTAACGGGTTCAAACGAGTATAGAGACCCGTCCGAGTTTCAAGGTGTTCGTGTTGTTGCAAGTCTCTTGTTCGTTGGAAGGTTTGCCAACTGCGACTGGGCAGACCCGGTTCCTTTTCTGATTGAAACAACGCTTGCGTCGAAAGAATCAGATCATAGGTTCCGTTGACCAGGTAATCCAGTTCCGGAGAAACCTGGAAACAAATATTTCCGAGATGCCGTTTTTCTGCCTCTTGCCGAGCGACGTCAATTGAAGACACAGATCGATCAACTCCTACAAATTCTATTTCAGGAAATTGTTGTGCAAAAAAAGACGTGAGAATTCCCACACCACAACCAAAGTCCAACACTCGTTGAGCTGGGAAAATCCGTTGGGAAACGAGCAAACCGATTTTCAGGTAGTAATCGAACCGTTGAGAGTAGAAAATAGAAAGGACGGTAGGGCGAGCTAAAAAATCATAAAACTGAATGTCGGCCTCTTGGTCACCACCATGCCGATGCTCGATCAACCGATGTAATTCTCGCAATTCCTCTGGGGAAATGGTAGACCGTTGCCATTCATAATAGGAGGCTTCATCATGAAATTCCCGTAACCCCCAAGAGTGTAAGTATTGAATGAGAACCGCGTCTTTCCCCTGACCTGCCTCTCCCCCATCTTCCATAACAAACCAAATTAGGAAAATACCCCATACATAAACGTCCGTGCAGAAAATGGCGTGAGGTAGGGGAAACTTTCTCTGCGAGGAAAACGAACACTTACCCTCATTAAAATTTCGAAGATAGCATCATGGCATCTTCATAGGCCTGAGGAACGGGATGCGGTTGTCGAAGTTGCCCAGACCCAAACACCACGTATTTTTCAATCGTCAGCTTAGAAAGAGTAAGGGGGCCTCTGGCAGGAAAATGTGTACTATTGCTACCGATTTCAGGCCCCAGTCCAAATTGTTCACCACTATGAAGACGCGTCGAGGCATTAACCAAGACCGCACTGGAATCCACTTCTCGAGCAAACCGCATGGCCAGTTCGTAATCTCGAGTCACAATGGTATCAGTATGCCCTGGCGAAAATTTGGCAATATGATCTAACGCCTCTTGCGAATCTTTCACCACCTTAATGTTCATTTTTAGTGACTGGTATTTTTGATCCCAATCACTTTCCTGGGCTGGCGTAATACCCAAATGACCAGTCATTTCCAACACACCCAACATCGAGACGGTTTTGGGACATCCATTCAAGGCCACCCGATACTCCTCAAGCAATCGTCGCGTGAGACCTGGCAGTAAATGCCGGGAGACGCCCTGATGAACCAGAACGGTATCCATAGCATTGGCCGCCGTTGGACTTTGAACCTTCGCATTTACCACGATCGTTTGGGCTAAGGGGATATCGACATCCTGGTCGACATAGACGTGACACAGCCCACCATCATAGCCAATGACTGGAACTCTCGCGTGTTCAAGAATCCCTTTTCGCAATCCTGTTCTTCCCCTCGGAATCACGGCTTGAACGTATTGTGGATGTCGAGTGATTTCTAGCCCCCCTTCAGGGGCAGCCCGATCAAGAAACACCATCCCCCCTTCAGGCACTCCATTGGCCACCGCGGCTTCCCGAAGGCAAGAAACGAGGACACCATTTGTCTGCAACCATTCCCCTCCACCACGGAATACACACACGTTATTGGTTTTCACACACATTCCTAGCGACTCAACGGTTATTATTGGCCCCATGTCTGAAATCACGGCCAAGACCCCAAGAGGAGCTCGCATGGTATGAACTTGCAACCCATCTGGAGTCATCCAAGCCTGGCTGATCTCCCCGATAGGATCGGGATAGGCAAGAAAGTCCAACAAACGTTGCGCCATATGCTCGATGGTCTCTTCAGTAATCCGAACCCGTTCAATAGCCTGCCGATACGTCTGTCGATCCCCATCCTTTGCAAGCCCTTCCAAGTCTTTCTCATTGGCCGCCAAGATAGCCGAGGTATTGGTCCCTAAGGTATCAACCATAGCTTGTAAAACTTGGTTCTTGACCGACGTGGACAACCACCCCATCGGGCGTTCAGCAGCTTTCGCTTGCTTTAACAGACTTTGCACGTATAATTTTAACGGAAGTTCTACCATACTTCGTACTCCTTTAAGTCACAGAAAATATATGAAGTCACTATAGCCAGGGGGTCTCCTACGAGTCAAAATAGCAAATGGCAGGGGAAAATCCCGGCAACATGGCTAGCGAACCATGGCCTTTCCCAGCAAGAAAATGGAGCATGAAGGGTGGCGAAAAAATGTACGCTTGAATTGGTTTTCCACCTATGGTAGTGTAGCTTGTTTAAAGGAAATTCTTCTGAACCTATGTATTTTGCATGATCGTTTCTTCACATGGAAAAACCTGCCTGACTAGACAAGCAAGCCTCATTGTCTCCTGCCGGTCCCATTCGAGCCAAAAGATTTCATTGACCGTTCCTACAAATACCACGGTTTTGTGTTAATTCGTATTCTTTGAAAGGGGGTGACAAGGTCCGTTATGGTCACGATTAAATCGTTATTAGAAGCTGGGGTGCACTTTGGCCATCAAACGAATCGATGGAACCCCAAGATGAAACGTTATATTTTCGGTGAAAAAAACGGCATCTATATCATTGATCTACAAATCACACTTCAATGCTTCCAAAAGGCCTACGAGTTTACCCGAGACGCCGTCGCAGCAGGCGAATCAGTGTTATTTGTCGGCACCAAACGACAAGCGATGGGGATTGTGGAGGAAGAAGCCAAGCGTTGCGGAATGTTTTTTGTCAATCAACGTTGGCTGGGAGGCATGTTGACGAATTATCAAACCCTTCGACGCAGTATTACGCAATTGAAGAAGCTCGAATCCGCAGAAACAGATGGCACATACGATCGCCTCAAGAAAAAAGAAATCGTACGGATGAAAAAGGAACAAGCCAAGTTAGAAAAATATCTGAGTGGCATTAAAGACATGCAGGATATTCCAGGGTGCATTTATATCCTCGATACTCGGATTCAACACATTACCGTCAAAGAAGCTAATCGCCTGGGCATTCCAGTTATTGCACTGGTGGATACCAACTGTGATCCCGATGGCGTCGATTTCCCCATTCCTGGAAATGACGATGCGATTCGGTCACTCAAATTATTTACAGGACTCATTGCGGATGCTTGTCTAGAAGGCATCGAGCTTCGTCGGAAACGGCAAGAGTCAGCCGCCGATAAAGACGGATTTCTTCCTGATAGCCCAGAACCCGGGCCTTCACCCGTTATGGCCCCAGAGAATGCTCAACCCGTATAAGGGCTGAGGTTTTTGTCATCTACCTATAAATAGCATCATGCAGTAGGAGAGCAAGCGTATGTCTAGTTTGAGCGCCTTGGTGAAAGAATTACGAGGTAAAACCGGGGCAGGAATCCTCGATTGTCAAAAAGCCCTTCAGGACACAGGAAGTGATATTGAAAAAGCGATTGATTTGTTACGCCAAAAAGGGTTGGCCGCAGCCCAAAAGAAAGCCGGACGAGAAACCAAAGAAGGACTCATTTCTTCTTATATCCATTCTGGCTCCAAAATCGGCGTATTATTGGAAGTGAACTGCGAAACAGACTTTGTGGCTCGTAACGAAGAGTTTCGAGATTTTGTTAAGGAAGTTGCCATGCAAATTACCGCTTCCCAGCCTTTGTTTGTCCGACGAGAAGACATCCCCGAGGACTTAGTAGAACGGGAAAAGAATATCTATGTGGCGCAGGTCAAAGAATCGGGAAAACCAGAAACAGCATGGGAAAAAATTATCAAAGGAAAACTAGAAAAATATTATCAAGAGCAATGCCTTTTGGAACAAGCATTCATTAAAGATCCCAAGATTACTATCCAAGACTTGATGGCCCAAAAGATTGCAAAACTTGGCGAAAACATTACCATTAGCCGATTTACCCGCTATCAGCTTGGCCAAGACTAATGCCTCTCAAATATCGCCGAATCCTATTAAAAATTAGCGGAGAAATATTGGCCGGAGATCAAGGGTACGGCATCAAACCTTCTATCCTGAAGAATCTTGCAAGTGAAATTGCCGAGGTCATGACTTTGGACGTCGAATTGGCCATTGTCATTGGAGGGGGAAATATTTTCAGAGGACTGGCTGCAAGTGCTTCTGGGATGGAACGGGCCTCTGCAGATTATATGGGCATGCTCGCCACAATGCTGAATGCCCTTGCCCTCCAAAATGCATTGGAAAGTAGTAACATTCCCACTCGCGTCTTATCGGCCATTGAGATGCGCCAATTAGCCGAGGGATATATTCGCCGTAGGGCCATCCGTCACCTTGAGAAAAAACGAGTGGTCATTTTTGCGGCTGGGACCGGAAATCCCTATTTTACCACTGATACTGCCGCCTCCCTCCGTGCCATGGAAATTGGTGCTGATGTGATTTTGAAAGGCACGAAAGTAGACGGTATTTATGATGCCGATCCGATGACCACTCCAACAGCCAAACGCTTTACTGAACTCCCATTTTTATCGGTCCTCAATAAAAGTTTGAAAGTCATGGATGCCACCGCCATTACGCTTTGTATGGATAACGATTTGCCCGTCATTGTCTTTAATCTTACCTCCCCGGGAAACATTCGAAAAATTTTGGAGGGAGAACCCATCGGTACACTCGTTTCCAAAAATGCACCCGTTCACTAACGTGGGAAAGGATCATGAACGATCAAACTATTCAAAAGGTTGCCCAACTCATGGAAGGAGCCATCGAACACATAAAACGTGAATTCACCGGCCTGCGAACTGGCCGAGCGTCATTAGGATTACTCGACCATATTACCATTGACTATTACGGAACGCCCACGCCCATTAAACAAGTTGCGAATTTGGGTATCCCTGAAAGCCGGCTCATTACCATTCAGCCTTGGGACACCTCCCACATTAAAGATATTGAACGGGCCATCATCAGCTCGGACCTGGGTCTCACTCCCTCCAATGACGGCAAGCTCATTCGCTTGCCCATTCCTCCTCTCAGCGAAGAGCGGCGCAAGGAATTGGTCAAAATCAGCAAAAAATATGGTGAAGAGACTAAAGTACAAATTCGGGGATTTCGCCGTGATGGGAATGATGAAATTAAACGGCGCCAGAAAGAAGCTGCTATTACAGAAGATGATCTTCACCGTTTGGAAAGCGAAAATCAAAAATTAACAGATAAGTTCATTCATTCTGTGGATGAACTCATCAAGAAAAAGGAGGAGGAAATACTCGCTATTTAGAGCAAAAATTGTTCCCTCCTCCCTGTTGTTCCCCTCGCATCCCATGCCACCTCCCCAGGTTCCCATCTCTGTTACGGTCAATCTTGAAACGCTCACCAAAAATTTCCAACAGATCCGTCAGTTACTATCTCCAACCACGAAAATTTTAGCTATCGTGAAAGCCGATGCCTATGGTCACGGGGCCATCCCAGTGGCTCAGGCATTAACCCCATTAGGCATTTTTGGGTTTGGTGTGGCCTCGGTTCGGGAGGCCATGGCCTTGCGGGAACATGATATTCAGAGTCCAATTCTGGTGATGGGCCCTCTCTTGCCAGCTCACCTCAAAGAGGTCATCCACTACAAGTTGACTCCCGTGATTTCTCATTCAGATACCCTTCATCAACTGATTGAACAAGTGCCTCCTGGCCAAGGTCCGTTTCCCATTCATCTCAAAATCGACACAGGCCTCCATCGGCTAGGATTCGATCCCAAGGAGGCCCTCTCCTTGCTAGCCTCAAACCCTACATATGCTGGCTCAGTAGAAATTCAAGGGCTCTTGAGCCATTTTGCGGATGCGGATAACCTTGACCCAACCCTCACTAACCAACAACTCCAACAATTCCACACTTTTATGCACAAGATGCAACAACAGAATATCCATGTTCCCATTTATCATATGGCCAATAGCGCAGGGGTTCTTTTTCACCCCACCTCCCATTTTGGCATGATTCGCCCAGGCTTGATGCTCTATGGGTATACGCCACGGCAAGGAGGGGACGTGCCAATGGTCTCCCTCAAACCGGTCATGCAGGCAACCACGTATATCGCCCACCTTCGTTCGCTCCTACCTGGTGAAATCGTTGGCTATAACGCACTTTTTCGCACCCGACGACCGTCCCACATTGCCGTTTTGCCCATCGGCTATACCCATGGGTTTCCACGGCCCTTGACCGGTATCGGACATGTCCTGCTCAAAGGAAAGCAGGCTCCCATCATCGGAAAAATCTGCATGGATATGATGATGGTGGATGTGACTGATATTCCCAATTCCACGATTGGAGATGAGGTCGTGTTATTAGGACGTCAAGGAAACCAGGAAATTACGGCATGGGAGCACGCGGAGTGGTTGAACACCATTCCCTATGAAGTGTTATGCGGGATCGGAGGGAAAGCCAATCGAACGTATCTTCCCCAGTCAGCCCTCTCTTCGGCTTCTTCCCACTCCAAAGGCTGAGAACCGGATATCAGGACAATTCAGGGAATGTTGAAAAAATCCGCCAGCGGCGTTCTCGCCATTTTGCCGTGCTCACGTACTAAGTGTACGCTACGCGCGCCAAAATGACTGTGGCCTTGCTGGACGACTTTTTTGAACATTCCCGCTGGCTACTGATATCGGTAACACCGGAAACATTTTTGTGCTATTTGAGAAAAATATTCAACAGGGCCATTCATCCATTTCTTCCTTATCAGAGGACTACGTTTTCAATTTTTGTTTTAATCGCTTTTCGACACTGGCCACTTTTCCCGACAAGCGTCCGTTGTGATCTTTTCGCGCATCAACTTTTATCACACATGAAATCCGCGGGCAGTCCTTTTTCATCCGTTCATAACATTGCTTAACTACGCCAAATACCTCATCCCATTCCCCCTCCAACACTGTGCCCATGGGATTCAATCGGTAGTCAACACCACTTTTATCAATAATCGCCAAGGATCGGGAAACATATTTCCCCACACTCTCTCCCTTACCAAGCGGGGACATACTAAATTCCAATAACACCATTACCCACCTTCCTTCCCGACCTTCTCTAACTGAGGATCACCGGATAATTTCCAAGAATTGGGATAGTGCAAGGTTGTCCGCAATTGAAATCCCTTCACCGCCTCAAGTAAGCGCTCTCGCCGGCGAAGATCGTTCACTTCTGTTTTTTGTAATTCTTCACGAAGAGCCCCTCACCAATCCAAGAATTGCTCAAATTCCTCATCAAAGGCTTATTCAAGATTTTGTCGAAGAGTTTTAGCCAGGGCTGGTGCCGCTCCACTCGTGCTGATGGCCATTCTCAAGGCTCCCCGTTTCACGAGAGCAGGCATCATCACCGTGGAATACGTCGGTTGATCCATCGACCACACCAAAAACCGTTCGGTCTTGGCTAACTCCAGTAACGATTCCGCCAATACCACATCATCTTTTAACACATTTAATATCAACACGACCCCTTGCGTATCAGTTGATCGAAAGGTACGGCCTCGATGAATAATCTTTCCGGAGGCCGTCAACTTCCGCAAATCTGTATGCAACGTCGGATGCACAACGGTCACTTTCGCACCTGCATCCAAGAGACGGTTAACTTTTTCTGCAGCCTCCTCATCCCCGCCAATGACCATACATTGGCGTCCAGCGAAATCGAGCGTGACCTGAAACCCAGCATTATTCATAACCATTCCTCCTTTAGAAACCTGGCTATCTTACCCAAGACCACCCATGGGGGCCAAGGGGAAAATCCACAATACCATAGGGAGATTCACAAGCTGTAAATACAAACCTAATCCCACACATTCAGAAAAGGAAATCTCATGAACGAATAATGAAGAGAATGACTGAAAGGTGAGATAACGTTATTAATAGAAGAAATCCGAGGTATGGGCCATTACCGATCCACCTGCTGTAACCCCTCTGAACTTTGAATGCCAAGAGACTCATAGATTTGGAGCGTGGCTTTTGACTTATTCAAGGTATAAAAATGAATGCCTTTGACCTTATGGTCGATCAAGTCCCTCACTTGCTCCGTGGCCCAATGAATGCCAACTCGTTCGGCAGCCATATCACTCTCTGCTCGATCCATAGCCCTGAGAAGTTTTGCTGGTATACGAGCCCCTAGCGCTAATTCAGACATTCGTGCCATTCCTTTTCGAGAAGTAATCGGCATAATGCCCGCTATGATGGGCACCTTAATACTCACCACCTCACAACGCTCACAAAAATCAAAAAAATCCCGATTATCAAAAAACAGTTGTGTGCAAATATAATCGGCGCCGGCATCCACTTTGCGTTTGAGGTTTTCCATTTCGGTCAACCGATTAGGCGTTCCAGGATGCCCTTCGGGAAACCCCGCCACACCCACGCCCATGTGTGGAAAATGCTGTTTAATAAACATCACCAAATCCGAGGCAAACGGAAACCCATCCTCCGGAATTTCTACCTCAGTACTCCCTTTGGGAGGATCACCGCGCAACGCCATAATATTATGAATCCCATGGCCCTGGTATTTCAACAAGATGTCCTGGATTTCCCGTTTACCCGATCCTACACAGGTGAGATGGGAGACAATCGTGAGATCCGTTTCCCGTTGAAGCTTTACCACCAAATCATGCGTGCGTTCCCGAGTCGACCCACCTGCCCCATAAGTGACACTCACATAGGCTGGTTTTAACGGCATCAACGCCGAGATATTTTCAAAAAGTTCCTGAGAAGTCTGCTGAGTTTTTGGCGGGAAAAATTCATAACTGATAGCCGGATTATGCTGTCGCAACACCTCAGAAATATGCATGTCCTTACCTTAGTCACCTGACATTGGTTTGTCTAGTCTTTGTGAAGGTTTTGGCCTTGGGGAACTATAGGCAAGAGGCCACACACACCAACGAAGGAAAATCCATGCGAGCAGCACGGTGAATAGCACGACCGTCCCCAAATGAATAAGCGTCACTTTTTCGAACGCCAGCGGAATGTGATGAAATTGTGTTGTGGCAACAAACATCTCATACCGAACCACGCCCATCAACACTAACGTGATCAAGGCACTGATCAGTCCCCCCCACACCAATCCGTTTATCTGGGGAACCATGAATGCGGCATTTAACAAAACCAACGCAAATAAATACGCCGTTAAACTCACAAAAAATATGACCGAGGTCAAACTCATCCCATCAACAAGCTGCCCTCTGGCCCCTTCGCCTAAAACCAAAAACAACCAAGGACCAACTAGCATTTGAGGAACAAGACCGGACAACATCCACCCCACCCCATAACGGGTCGTCCCAGAGCAATCAATTGGCCCAGAGAGCTGACCCTGTTCCTCTGCGTTGTACCAACTTGCCCACTTAAAGAGTCCCATGCCCACCACAATGAGGCCACCAGCAACCAAGCTAGCAAATACGAGATGAAAAAATTTTGGGACAATACGGGGCCAATTCCAAGAGGGAAGATCCCCTACCATCAACCCATTCGGAACAGTTCCCACATTGGCCATCATATCCCATCGAGCAGTCCAGACCAGAGCTATCACGAGGAAAAGACCTGCGGCACCCCCCACCCACAAAGGACTCACTCCGTTTGCTCGAACAGAACGCGTATACGAAAACCATAGCAACATACTGGCGATGAGAAATCCGGCTAGTTCATCGTGACTCCAGGGGTCAACGGCCAAATGTGATAGGGGAAGCGAATAGCCTATGCCCCATGGCACCAAAATTCCCACAACACCGGAAATCACTAATAAACATAACGCCCCTCGAGCAGCCAGAGCCATAAGGGGGCGCCGTAATCCTCCATCAAAAGACTGTCCCTCCCATCGTTCGATCAGCAAGGTGACAAAAAGGATCAAGGATATCCCCAGGGGCAAAATCATTCGCCACACATCTACCACTACAAAAAGGAGAAAGCCATCAATCATTCAAACAGCCATTTTCTAGGTTAGTCGGAACAACCTTTACTTCCCACTCCATTCGGAAAAACCTGAAACCAACCCTTCATACTCACCAACCCCACTGGTGTGTCAAACAAAACACTCAAATTATCTTCTGTCAAAACATCGTGTTTAGGACCATCCATCATAATTCGTCCGTTTTGTAACAACACCACACGCTCCACCTCTGGGGGAATTTCGTGAATGTGATGCGTCACCAGTATGATCGTTTTCCCTTCTCGAATACATTTACGAATAATTTCCATGTAGCGAAAATACGCCTGAACATCCAGCCCAGTCGTGGGTTCATCCAAGATGAGCGTGTGGGGTTCATGAACCAAGGCTCGCCCCAGAAGCGTCCGGCGCTGTTCCCCTGTGGACATTTGCTGAAACGGATGCTCACTCAAATGTGCGACACCCAAGGTTTCCATAATTTCATAACTTTTCGCACGTTGAAACAAGCTAATCGATTGCTGTTGATACGTCCCCATACTCGCAAAGAACCCAGACAACACCACTTCCAACCCTAATGTCGTCCCTAAATACTCTTGTTGCACATCGGCCGACACCATCCCTAATTGACTGCGTAGCTCCCACACATTCCAAATTTCCTTCCCCAAAAGTCGGACATGACTAGCCTCCTTACTAACGGGATATAATTCTCTCGAAAATACCTTCATCAGAGTAGATTTTCCAGACCCATTAGGTCCCAGGATAACGGTCGAACAGCCTGGCTCAATAACGAAAGAAAGGTCGTGAAGAACCGCTTGGCTACCCCGATACACCGTCGCATGTTGAATGTCGATCAGAGGAGAATCGTGTCCACCAGCCGATTTCATACCTAGTATTCCTTGCGTTCTTACCTCACCAACCGGACAAACCAAACCTGACGTTGATACCCTCATTCATTCCAAAATTTTTTCTGTTAGAAAAATAGCACTATAATTCCTCTTATCAAAGAGAAATACTTGCCTGCCAAGAAAAATACGGTATGATCGTGACTGTACAAAATTGTAGCCAGATGTCACATACTGTAAAGACTTTGCAAATGTTGGGTCTATGCTCAAATCAAGTTCATTCGCTCACACCCAACTTTTGGGAAACCTGACCCTAGCTAATTGTCGCCACGCGAACTGTTGAAGGAGTCTTGCATGTCCAAAATGCCTAAAACATTACAAACTCTTATTATCGAAAACATAAATCCTGAGCTCAATGGCGGACGATATCCCAGCAAACGTATTGTCGGAGAAACGTTGGAAGTCACAGCTGATATCTTTAAAGAAGGGCACGACACCATCGGGGCCGTCCTCCGCCATAAAAAACACAGCCAAAAAACCTGGAATGAATCTCCCATGCATCATGTCGACAATGACCGATGGGCAGGGTCATTTCTTTTGGCAGAAAACACACAATATGTCTACACCATTGGTGCGTATATCAAAAGTTTTGAAACCTGGAGAATGGAACTCACCAAAAAACATGGGACATTACCAGACCTTACCAGTGAATTATTGGAAGGGGAAGCCCAGGTGAACAACGCCATTGCCCAGACAAAAGGGCCGGACCAGGCCGCATTAACACAGTTAAGGAATCAATGGCAGCAGGCTCCAGATCAGGAAACGCGGATTGGCATTGCCCTTGATCCTCAACTCTCTACTCTTATGGATAAGCATGAATCCCGAGCAGCATGGTCAACCTATGACCACGAGCTCGAAGTCATTGTCGATCGGGAACGTGCACGGTATGGAGCGTGGTACGAAATCTTTCCACGATCGGAAGGGACCATTGAAGGACAAGGAGGAACCTTTAAAGATTGTGAAGCCCGTCTCCCTATCATTCGAGATATGGGGTTTGACGTCCTCTATTTAGCCCCTATCCATCCCATTGGAGAAACCAATCGCAAAGGCCGTAATAATAGTCTCAAGGCCCAACCCGGAGACCCTGGAAGTCCTTGGGCTATGGGTAGCAGGCATGGAGGGCACGATGCCATAGAGCCAGCTTTAGGAACACTTCAAGATTTTGACAAGTTTCAACAAGCTGTTCGAAATCACGGGATGGAAATCGCCTTGGATTTTGCGATCAACGCTACTCCGGATCATCCTTATGTCACAACTCATCCAGAATGGTTTAAACACCGACCTGATGGCAGCATCAAATATGCCGAAAATCCGCCCAAAAAATATGAGGACATTTATGCGTTTGACTTTTACTCCGAAACTTGGCAAGAGATATGGGAGGAAATGCGCCGCATTGTACTTTTTTGGATCGACCATGGGGTAAAAATCTTTCGGGTCGATAACCCTCATACCAAACCTGTTCAGTTTTGGGAATGGCTCACTAGAAGTCTTCAACAGGAACACCCCGACGTCATTTTTTTGTCCGAAGCCTTCACGCGTCCCAAAATGATGCAAGTGCTGGCCAAAGCCGGCTTCACGCAATCCTATACCTACTTCACCTGGCGGAATACCAAACAAGAAATGACGGAGTATCTTACGGAACTCACGCAAACCGAAATGAAAGACTTTTTCCGGCCGAACTTTTTTACCAACACCCCTGACATTCTTCCGGAGATTCTCCAAAAGGGAGGACGTCCCGCGTTTAAATTTCGGGTGGTTCTCGCGGCTACCCTTTCTTCCTCATACGGCATCTATAACAGCTACGAACTGTGTGAAAATCAAGCCATCCCTGGAACCGAGGAATATCAAGATTCAGAAAAATATGAAATTCGGCACTGGGATTGGGATCGCCCCGGAAACATTCGAGACTATATCACCAAACTCAATCACATCCGCCGCGACAATCCTGCGCTACACACGTTTACCAATGTAAAATTTTTATTAGCGGATAATGACAACATATTATTCTATAGCAAAATGACCGAGGACAAACGCAACCTTCTTCTATTCGCTGTCAATATGGACCCCCATTCCGTACAAGAGGCCCGGTTACAGATTCCCCTAAAAGAATTTGGCATTGGCATCCATGACACCTACCACCTACACGAACTGATTCAAGACTACCGCCATGAAGTGGTGGGGCCGGAATACATCATTCGCCTAGATCCTAACAAAGAACCTGCTGCCATTTTTTCTGTCCATCGCTAAATCCACCACAAGAGAAAAAATCCTTTATCAATACTAGACGTTAAAATGCATCAAAATTTTCCTAAACAAAATTTTCATTTTTGGCATACCCCCAACGGACAGTCAGGTCCGAAATAGAAGCCCAGGTTGGCTAAGGATAGCGAGAGGCTCGACCCTCGGATGTTACCGTCTCCAGAGGGAGGCCGATGAAATACCCACCTTGTAGTGAAAAGGATGCTCAGGTGCATCATAAACATTTGATCTGGTAGAATGCCGCGGCTTGGCTGTCTTACTATCATTCAATAATTAACCATTTTCCTCGGGAAGCAGAGGAAGAGTGAAAGGAGAATCGTTCATGAACACCAGGATCATGAGGAATGGAATAACCGCATTAATAGGATTCCTATTATTGAGCCCATGGGTGGTAATGGCACAGGCCCCATCAGCAGAATCCATGGAAATTGTTCGTGAAAAACTCCGTGCTGATAAAAAGTTTTTCATCTCACAAAATATGGAATTAACAGAAGCCGAAGAAAAAGTCTTTTGGCCAACCTATGAAGAGTATCAGCCCGAATTAATGAAGCTCGGTGAACGGAAGCTCAAGCTCATTCGAATCTTTGCTAATAATTTTGAGTCCATGTCTGATGAGAAAGCCAGGATATTGTTGAATGAATATCTTGCCATTGACGGTGCTCGGCAAAAAGTCCGGTTGGATTTTTTGCCCAAATTCCGAAAAATCCTTCCCGAGAAAAAGGTGGCGCGTTATTATCAACTCGAACAAAAAGCGTTTGCCATAGCGAATTACGAGCTAGCCGCTAATATTCCCCTTATTAAGTAAAATTTACGCGATTTGGTATTCCAGAAAAGTTGGCAATAATCGACGAAAAGTTTCATCATTCAGCGACATCCGCGCAGATCCTTCATGGCGACGGTCACGGATGTCCCTATGTGGTTGGTTGTCACTGCTTTAACCATCCGTGGAATGCTCTCGAATTTTTCATCAAATTTTGCCAGGGAAGGCCTCTGGGGGGTTGTCAGCACAAAGCTGGGTACTAAGCTTTTTCCAAACGAACGGTAAAGGTGAACGGAGATTCCATACCTCCAGCAGTGATCGTGTTTTCACCCATGTTGAGATATTTGAAATCTTTGTCAAAATGTTCACCCAGGAATTCGCCATTGACTTCTGTACCCAACGTGCTACCCAAATCAAGGACCACATACCCCTTCCCATGATGGCCCAGGGCAAAATGCTGACGTGATAATCGAAAGGGAGGAGCATCCGGGATGCTGAGGTCGATGGGGACACTCGATAAGGGCTCACCGTCGAGAGGCTGACGGCCTACTGAAAAAGGAAACTTCGTAACCAGAAGCTCTTCCTGAGGCATATGCCGAATGACATAGGGAGAAGAGGAGAAAAGGGTTAGTCGAAGATCTCCTATAGCCTGTTTGCTCTCGGTGGCTATTGGCAAACTGAGAGATGAACGCTCCGGAGGAGTATTCTCTATGGTGTAAGTGGCAGTCTGTTGGGAAAGTGCCGCTTCTGTCAGCTTTTCGTTCAGGGCACGAAGCCGCTCACTCAATCGGATGATCAAGCGATGAGCTGACGAAGGGTTCTCGCTCATGAGTTTCAAGAACTCCCACTTTTCCAATCGGAGAGCTACCACTTGAGTCTTTGCCCGAGCCGAAGCGTTGCGCGGACGATGTTCGATTATTCCCATTTCACCTAAGAATTCTCCTGTCTTGACCGTTCCTAGGATAATGGTGCGATCCTCCAACTTCGTGAAAATCTCCACTTCACCCGAGATGGTCTCATAGACCACATCACTAGGATCCCCTTCTTGAAGGATAAGATCTCCAGGTTTGAATTCGCATTGTTCCATAAGAGAGACTCCTTGACGTTCAAGTGTTCTTCAAAATCCCTGATTCATGGCTCTACTCAACATGACCAATTGATATGAAAAGGACTTGGTGCAGAAAACTCTGTTAGTTTCGTATCGCACCTTGGCTAATGGCGTCAATAAAGAAAGGTAGGGTAGCATGTCAAGGAATCCATCAGCAAAAAAAGGTGAATAGCATAAAGCCTTGTTGATCGGCAAAGGTTTGACCGAATAGTTATTTTCAAAATTTATACACCATACGATTTCCCTAGCCATGTGTTCATTAATGTTGGTAAATAGCTATAACCTCGAATGGTGATTACGGACAAAGGGGACCAGAAATGAATCTTTTCCGAAAATCCTCATGCTGAAGCACGAGCCAGATCCGCAGCTGTCTTCTCTGGACATCAAAGCCCATCTGATGTCCACCGAGTTATTTAAGAACCTAGAGAAGGCGGTTCTAGACGAGGTGGCTACGCAGGTTGAGATCATTCGCGTGCCAGGTGGAGAACCACTGTTCCAACAGGGGGACCCAGGGGACAGCTTGTATATTGTCATTAACGGCCGTCTTCGAGTGACTGTCAACCGGGAACGTGATTATGAAGAAGTGGTCGCCGAAGTAGGACGCGATGAGATGATAGGCGAAATGTCTCTGTTAACGGGAGAAAATCGTTCAGCTTCAGTCCGTGCCATTCGTGATACCACATTACTTCGCCTTTCCAATGAAGGATGTCACCACATCGCGGAAAAACACCCATTTATCGTATTACATATGGCTCGAACCTTGGCCAGACGTCTCTCAGCCATGAATCGTGCCCCGCGTATGATCACGGCACTGGTCAATATTACGCTTGTAGGAACCAACCCAAACATTGACCTCTCCACATTCGCCATACAACTGACGGAGGCCTTGGGCACCATAGGGGCCACACTCCACCTGAGCAGTCGCCGAGTTGAACGTCTTTGGGAATCAGAAAGAATGGGCCAACCCTCTCTTGATGTTGGACATAATATCAAATTAGAAAACTGGTTAAACGAGCAAGAGGGTAAGTATCGATTCATTATCTACGAAGTTGATGTGACCGCCTCTCACTGGACACGACGATGCCTTCGCCAAGCAGATCGTATTTTACTTATTGGGGATACTTTATTGCCTCACGACCGTGGGCCTCTGGAAATCGAACTCCCGAACCCTGATACACGTCGCGCCACTGCAGGGGTAGAGTTGGTACTCGTTCATCCTCTAGAACAGGTGAAATTCCAAAACACCGACAAATGGCTCAAAACACGCCAAGTCTCCGCTCATTATCATGTTCGTTGGGGCGTCGGGGCTGACTTTGCACGATTGGCACGTCTGCTGACCGGCCATGGAATGGGCCTCGCTCTTGGTGGAGGAGGGTTGCGTGGCCTGGCTCATATTGGAGTCATGCGGGCCTTACAGGAGTCGAATATCACGATTGACTTTATTGGTGGGACCAGCATGGGCTCAATCATGGCCGCGCAATTCGCGATGGGATGGGACTATGACACCATCATTCGCGCCAATAGAAAAATGTGGAGCGATTCATGGCCCATGAATGACTATACGTTTCCATTCATAGCCTGTCTTTCCGGGCAGAAATTAGATCACGCCTTACACCAAATGTTTGGTGAGACCAGGATTGAAGATCTCACCATGAGATATTTCTGTGTTTCCACCAATCTCACCACAGCAAGGTTGGCTGTCCACCAGGAAGGACTTCTGTGGAAACGTATTCGCGCAAGTTGCTCACTCCCTGGAATTGTTCCGCCTGAGTTCGACAATGATTCTATGCTCGTAGACGGTGCGGTGTTGAACAATGTACCCGGAGATATCATGAAAAAACTGTGCGGTGGGCAAGTCGTAGCCGTAGATGTCAGTCCACGGGAGGATCTCGTTTTTCAACCCCAATGTCCCGAGCGACCTCCCACGAAGCAAATCTTCTGGAACCAAGTGAATCCCTTTGGGGAAAAGACTGCCCTGCCCAGTCTTTTTGACATTGTCGCTCGATCCGCCATGCTTAGCAGCGCATCCAATACTCATTTGATTCGAGAACAAGTAGATCTGTATTTAGACATCCCCATGGATCAATTTGGCATGAGTGATGTCAAATCGTTTAACCAGATTATTGATACCGGTTACCAATTTGCTTGTCAGCAAATTGAAACCTGGATACACTCTCAAAAGCCCTAGAGCCATGACCTTCATAAGCTGAGGCACCGAATGTGTTACAGAGTCCTTTGCAAAACAACTCTCCTTTGGGAGAGGAGTTCCAAGGTAAGCACCATGTCTACACACCAGAGAATACACCCTTGCCCCAGGAGTTAAGAGTATGACACGGCTTTTCCCATTTATCCTTCACGGCATTGTTATTACTTCATTTCTATTTTGTTCCACCATTCTGTTCGCTAAAACACCAAAAGACACAGGCGAAATCGTTCTAGGCATGTCTACGGCCTTAAGTGGCCCTGCAGCGGATTTGGGGAAAAACATGCAACGGGGAGTCCTTACTGGTCTGGAGCGTGTGAACCGTTCTGGTGGTGTGAAGGGACGTCAATTGCGATTGATTGCGCTGGATGATGGCTATGAGCCAACTCGTACGGCACCCAACATGCGGAGATTGATCGAGAAAGAGCAAGTCCTTGCGGTAATCGGGAATGTAGGGACTCCAACCGCTATTGCAGCCATTCCGATCGCTAATGAACAGAAGACCTTGCTTTTTGCTCCCTTTACCGGCGCAGGTGTCCTACGTAAGACGCCACCGGACCGATACGTGATCAATTATCGAGCCAGTTATGCAGAAGAAACGGCAGCGATGATTAACGCTCTCATCAAGATCGGTCACCTGAAATCAAAGGAAATCGCATTTTTTACCCAGCGGGACGGATATGGAGATGCGGGTTTTGTGGGAGGAATAGCAGCATTGAAGCGTCATGGGTTAAAAGATGAGAATGCCGTGGTCCATGCCCGCTACGAGCGGAACACCCTGGCGGTAGAAAATGCGTTGGCCAATATTCTTTTTGCTTCTCCTCCACCACGCGCCGTCATCATGGTCGGTGCGTACGCGCCATGTGCAAAATTCATCACACTGGCAAAGGAATCAGGTATGGAAGCACTGTTTCTCAATGTTTCATTCGTAGGAAGCGCTCCACTTGCCCGAGAGTTAGGAAAAATGGCCCCACACGTCATTGTCACCCAGGTTGTGCCTCACCCACAAGAAAAGGACCTGCCTATCGTGAAGGAGTACCATGAAGACCTTCAAAAAATGGATCAATCAGCGACACCGACCTTCGGAAGCCTAGAAGGCTATATTGCTTCCAGAATATTCGTCAAGGCCTTGGAAAATGTGAAGGGCCTACCCACCCGGGAGAACGTCATCGATGCCCTCGAAGGATTGAAGACCTTCGACATGGGGCTGGGGAAGCCACTCCACCTCACAGTCAAAAAGCATCAGGCCAGCCACCGGGTGTGGCCAACAATTTTACGGAGTGGCAAATTTGTTCCCTTCAATTGGAAGGACATCTCGAAGGTGCTCAAGTCAGGGAAGTAAGGACAGTAAGATGAATAGCGAAGGGAAACGCATTCAGGGGATGGTATGGGGGCTGGTAGCTGTGGCCTTTGCCGTAGGGGTGATCACCATTGGAATAATTGGGTGGACACTCTCAAACATCCGAACCGAACGAACGGAAATGGTTGCGGAACAACAGCGTTTGGAAAAGAGTTCCGAAGAAATCAGCCGATTGGCATTAAAGAGTCGAGAGGAAATTCTGTCCCTTCTTGCAGGAGAAACCATTCAACAAGAAGAGGGACAAGCTATTGGGGAGCTACAGCAGCTGGTTCAACAACAATTGAGTTCGACCACAGACGACGAGTTGCAAGGAGTCCTGAAAAAAGCTGTGCGCTCCATCGTAGACTTTGAGGGACTTTGGCAACGAGCTAACACCTGGAATTCCCACTATACGTTGGTCATTCAGGACCTGCGACACCAGCGAACACTTCAGGAGGTCCGTCATTCGCTTCAGTCTCTTGGAGGGACAGTAGAAACTCTTGAAGGTCAGCGGCGCTTGCAAGAAGCCATCAAACTCAGGCGTTGGCGTAACGCTAAAGGGACAGAGGCTTCACGTCTGGCAGAAGGGATTCTCCAAGGGCAGGTAACCCAGCAAACTCAGGCATTACGGGAAGTTCGAAATGAACTCGCCGATGTCGCTCAGTATGTTGAAATGCTCGCTGGCGAACAGCAGGCCGACAATTTGACGAATATTAAAGACAACAAATTGAAGCCGAGCCTGGAAAGGCTCACTCGAAGCATGTCGGCGCTGAGAGATACCGAAACCCTTGCAGAACAATTAAGCCCTGATCGAACCGAAGCCGTGTATAGGGCGCTCTTTGGGAAAGGCTTCTCGATTGATGAAGCGCATCAAACAGTCCGTGTTGGTACGGGTGGTCTGTATTCGCTTCGGCATCAGTTCCTTGGCCTCCGGGATGAACGAGAGACTCTTCGGACGGAGTTGCGAAACGTTTTTCAACAAATCGAGGATATTGATGACGAATTCTCCAGGCGTACACATGAACATGCCACCACATTGGCCACAGGAGTGGAGGAGCGCCTAACGGATGTACGAGATAACATGTTGCTCATGGGAGGAGTCTCGTTCATCCTATTTTTAGGACTCGCATGGATGATTTCAAGAGACATTCAAAGGCAAGTCAGCGCGATGGTAGAAGCCAGGGCCGTCGCCGATAAGAGCAACCAGACAGCCCAGAGACTCCTCATAGAACAGCAGGCTGCCGCAGAGGCCCTTCGTCAAGCAGAAGAAAAATTTCACAGTATATTCGAAAACGCCGTTGAGGGAATTTATCAAAGCACACTGGACGGACGTTTCTTGAGTGTGAATCCCGCCATGGCTCGGATGTATGGATTTGAAACTCCTGAAGCGCTCATGGAACACATCACAGATATTTCCCGCCAAGTGTATGTGAATGCTCGCGATCGAGAAGCCTTTGCTCATTTGTTTCAGACACAAGGAAGAGTCCAGGGATTGGAGTGCCAGGTGTATCGCCAGAATGGCGAAACCTTTTGGGTTTCCGAGAATGCTCGTGCTGTTAAAGACAAGCATGGGGAAATAGCATATTTTGAAGGAACCATTCAGGACATTTCAGAAAGGAAGCAGGCCCAAGAGGAATTACATCGAGCCAAGGAGGTTGCAGACCAGGCCAACAAAGCCAAAAGTGATTTTCTTGCCAGCATGAGCCATGAACTCCGAACACCACTCAATGGGATTTTGGGCTATGCCCAGATTCTGAACCGCGATGCCAGTCTTACCGAGAAACAAAAATCTGGGATCGATATTATCCAGCGCAGTGGCGATCACCTCTTAACCCTGATTAACGATATTTTAGATCTGTCAAAGATTGAGGCCCAAAAACTCGACCTTCAACTGTCCGAATTTCATCTACCAGAATTTCTTCATCAAATCGCCAACATCATCAGAGTGAGAGCTGAACAGGCCGACCTCTCATTTGTCTATGAGACCGTGACGGAATTACCTATGGGAGTGCGGGGAGATGAAAAGCGCCTGAGGCAAGTCCTTCTGAATCTTTTAGGTAATGCCGTAAAGTTTACGGAAAAAGGCGGGGTCGCCCTAAAGGTCGGCTATGATGACACATCGACGATTCCTGATTTACTGCGGTTCCAAGTGGAGGATACGGGCCGAGGGATTCCCCACGATCAACTTGAGGGAATCTTTCAACCCTTTCAGCAAGTCAAGAATCAGAGCCACTATATAGAAGGAACCGGGCTAGGCTTGGCGATCACCAAAAAATTAGTCACGTTAATGGGAGGAGAATTGGGTGTCACCAGTACCCCCGACAAAGGGAGTACCTTTTGGTTTACCGTGAGTCTTCCAGCTGTGGAAACCAGCCAAGTAACCGCTCTCCCAGTGGATAAAACAATTATAGGGTACAAGGGAGAACGGAAGCGGATCCTCGTCGTCGATGATAAACCAACAAACCGGGGAATTGTGATGAATTTATTGGAACCGCTGGGTTTTGAGGTTCAGGAAGCTGCGAATGGACACGAGGCTCTCGCCAAGGTTGCCGAGCCTTTTCCCCATCTCATCATTATGGATCTGATAATGCCCGTGATGGATGGGATAGAGGCCACCCGCCGGATTCGCCAATTACCGGAAGGAAAAGAGGTGCCCATCATTGCCTCATCAGCCAGTGTTTTTGAGTTCAATCAGCAGGATAGTCTCAAGGCTGGTTGTAACGATTTC
>JAZFZJ010000196.1:0-3798 GCA_036443915.1 Nitrospirales bacterium | reverse complement strand
GTGGGCGATGTGGATGGCGATGGCAAGGCCGATATTGTGTGGCGCAATCTGACCAATGGGACCGTGGCTATCTGGTTGATGAACGGACTCGCGATCAAGCAGGTCGGCGTTCCCGGCAACGTGGCGTTGAGCTGGTCCATAGAAAGTATCGGTGACGTGGATGGGGATGGCAACGCCGACATTGTGTGGCGCCATACGAGCAATGGGACCGTGGCCATCTGGCTGATGAATGGACTCACGATCAAGCAGGTCGGGATACCCGGGGGAGCGGCGACCAGTTGGACGCTTGAGGTGGTGGGGGATACGAATGGGGATGGCAACGCGGACCTCAACTGGCGCAACACTCTCAGTGGGACGGTGGCCATTTGGCTGATGAATGGGTTGACGATTGGGAGTGTGACCGTGCCCGGCGGCGCGGCGACAGATTGGGAGATTCAATAGAGGGTGATGGGAGGGAAGGTATGGGCAGATGCCGATCCTATCCCCGAACCCTCCACGCTGCTCTTATTCGGCACGGGTTTAGCCGGACTGGGCCTGTGGCGGTATCGGAAGTGGGTGAAGAGCGAACGCTGACAAACTAAGTACCAGCATCTCTTTTCAAGAGCTTGGCTCCTTCAACGGGGTTGGGCTTTGGTGTTGACCAACGGTATTCGTCACAACATACAATCGCTTATGTGTGGCCGTTTCACCCGCAAAGAGAATATGCAGCACTTGGCGGAACTGTTAGGTCTGCCCATCCCGCCGCCCTTGGCCCCACGCTATAACATTGCCCCTTCACAACTCATCGCCTGTATTCGCACGAACTCTGAGACTCTCGACCGTGAGTGGGTAGAATTGCAATGGGGCCTCGTGCCGTCGTGGGCGAAGGACGCCAGCATCGGCCACAAACTCATAAACGCACGAGCGGAAACGGTGGCGGAGAAACCATCATTCCGACATGCGTTCAAGCAGCAACGCTGTCTCGTGCTTGCCGATGGCTTTTATGAATGGAAACGGGAAGGCAAAACGAAGCAACCGTATTACATTCGGTTCAAGGACCACCGGGCCTTTGCTTTTGCTGGGCTGTGGGAACGGTGGGGAAAAAAAGAATCGGCGCATGAGTCCTGCAGCTTGATAACAACAGGACCGAATTCCATCATGGAACCGATTCATGATCGGATGCCGGTCATTCTGTCTGAACAGTCCTATGCCACCTGGCTCGATCCCAAGCTGCACAATACGATCTACCTCAGTGGCTTGCTGGGTCCGTATGAGGCAGAAGAGATGGAGGCGTTTCCAGTCAGTCTGATGGTGAATAATCCGAGGAATGATCACCCGGAATGTGTGAGTCCGATTCAATGAATGATGATACGCAGTGTGTCTATTGCGGCCAACCAGCCACCACAAAAGACCATGTTCCTCCGAAAGGCATTTTTCCCCCACCCCGCCCCTCATCCTTAATTACCGTTCCGTCCTGCCTGACTTGTAACAATACTGCATCTAGAGACGATGTATATTTCCGGACAGTTCTTCCCTTGATACGACATGTAGCAGAGAATCCAGAAGCGCAAAAATTACATCCAACCATTGACCGTTCACTTCAAAAATCAGAGTCGCGCGGGTTTCGAGCCTACATCCAAAATCAAATATCAAAAGTTCCTTTGCTTAGTGCTAGTGGCCTTTACCTTGGGGAAGTGACACAGATGCAGGTCGATTGGTCCCGAATAGAAAGTGTTCTTCAACGGATCACGAAGGGCTTATTCTATCATCATCTCAAGAGGCGACTACCAAATGATCACTCGGTGGACGTTTTTTCGTCAGACACGCTTCACTTAACACCTGAAATCATGAACACGGTTCTCGGAACACTTGATTTTGTCCAAGGAAGGCAGAGGTACATAATTGGTGACAAGGTTTTTATCTATAGCTTTCGCCAGTTCCAAGAGGCACCCAATGAAACATTCTGGGTTCTCGGATTCTTTGACGTGAAACCCTTCTGGGTTTTTACTTGGCCGCCAAATTAGCCCATGGTTTAAAAAAAATTACCAAGTTCGTGTCTGGCCTAATTGTTGGTCAAATTCACTGAACTTGACAATACCTGGAAAATATATCATCGGAATTTAGTCTGCTTGGAGAGGGATTCTTGAAGAAGGTCTCGTTGGAAGGGGCAGATCAATTAACCTAATTCTCTTCTTTCTCCTGTAATTGACCAAAGCGTTCGACCAACTCTGTTACCCGTAGCAGCCGTTGAACTTCAGCTTGATACACCTCATAAATAACTTCGAGAGGCTCCCCTGAAAGCCGGGCCACTTCTTTTAAGTGGTCGTCAATATCCTGGAAGGGGCCTATGGTTTCCCCTCGCTCACGGTCCATTTCCCGTAGCTGGATCAAGGCATTCAGAGCCATGGCTATGTTTACTCCGTCCTCTGTGTGGGTCTCTCCACGTTCGGCCGCTTTCATATAGAGATATTCTGGCGTAGCGGCGATCTTTTCAGGTAAGGGCCAGGGCTCACCAACTTGCTGGATTGAGGAAACTCGTTCGGGGGAAAGGTGGGTGCGTTTAGAGAGGAATCCTAGTGTGCCTTCCGGGGAGGTGAGATGGGCCACCGCTTCTTGGATTTCCTTTATTGTGCTCATACCTCACCGTCCTTTCTTTTTGATTACTGGGACTGATGCGAACAACCTTAGCAAAATGCGGTAGAGAGTCAATGCCGGGAAAGGTCCTTGTTCAGGAACAAGTCTGATTTGAAGGGGTAAATCAACTTAGGTGGTTTGACTCAACCAAACGAGCGAGTTCGTTTTAGTACCAGACCATCTCTTCCGATAACTCTCCTAACCAAAGGAGGTGGGTATTTATGGAACAGGAAGAATTACATGTAGTCATATCAGGTGGGAACATATGGCTGGTCAAACGGCAAAATGGCCAATTCTTGCACCGCCACCAGCAAGACCATGGGCCATGGCGACCAGGAATTCCTCCCGATGCCACTGAATCATTCGTCAACTTAGCCTTTAATAAGTAATTCATTGGACCAATCCCCTCAATCACCCAACCGGTCTCCCTACCCCCTCTCAACCTTCTCGCTTATCTCCCATCATCCACCCCATCCCTCATCTACTCCCAAATCTCCTACACGTGCCTTACCTGTCCATCAAAATGAACGGTAGACTATCCAAGTCCCTCAGATAAAGCCTCCCACTTGCCTACCCCACACATCTTCTCGACTTAACTCCTTTCCAATTGGCTAGACAGCTCAGATATGCTCGGTTTTGTGAGAAATCAGTCTGTCAGGCAACTGAGTTTGTGTAACGCTTGCGTTGTGACATGACACACCTCCTCGCGCATTATCGCGCTTTTCAGATGTGTCCACAATTTCGGGGATAGACCAGTGAACTGGCCACAGAGGACGATCTTGAAAGCATAAAAAGGACGCCCAGGAAAGACGAAAGATTCAATGTGTATGTCGTTCAACTCGAAGAGGTCCCTGGGGGAACAGGCAAGGACGTCTATGTCGGAATGACTGGGCTAACTCCGGAAGAACGATATGCCGACCACAAAAGGGGGTATAAGGCGGGCAAAAAAATCGTGACGAGGTATGGGGTCAAACTTCGCCCGGAATTGTATGACCATTTAAATCCACTGACTCGGGAAGAAGCGGACAGAATGGAGAAAGAAACATTGCCCAGAGAACTTACGGCAAAGGGGTTTAAGGTCTATGGTGCCCACTGACCTGGCCCGCCATGGAGTTACCTCGTATGGTCAAAAAAGGTATTGTCAACTTCAGTCAACTTTGGCTCCGTACAATTTAACTCCAACGG
>JAZFZJ010000195.1:0-3781 GCA_036443915.1 Nitrospirales bacterium | reverse complement strand
ACTCCGCCCTTCAACCGCCACGGTCAATCCTTTCACCTCCTGCACCTCGTCATCGGGCTGAACCTTATCTTCAAGGGTAATGTTGAACGACAATCGGGCCTCACCGAGGTCCCGCACCATCAATCGGACAATGGGTCTTCCGGGTGTTCGAGGATTAAAACCTTGAGCTTTATCACAGCTTGCTCCGTAAGAAAAATCATACCTACCATTCCTTTACATCGAGGATTCCAAATTGGAGTTCCCAGGGGTATTGTCAACTTAACGAAAATTGGACCCTGAACAGACAATTCGCCTGGAGATAATCCACTGATTTGTCAGGGTTTAGGTTGCCGGCTCCACACTTAGACGGAGCCAAATTTGGCTTAAGTTGACAATACCCCCTTTTGGCACCCTCATCTCACATATGGACGAATGGTCCTCCCATCGTCGTTGGCGAACCAAACGGAATGGGAGTGTAGAGCGGTAGAACGCAGCACATCCCCGAACAATGGAGTTGGGGAGACCCACTGATCCACAGTCAGCGGGCATGTAATGTAAAAGTCCTTCCCGGTCAAGGCGTTACTATACTTTCCGAATTCACAAAACCTGTTTTGAGATCTGTTTGGACGGGCCGGGGTTGGATTGATCAGCAGGTCAGATGAGTTGTTTGACTATACGCGAGGTCAACTAATTTGACCTCACCTCAGTTTGAGTATACTGTGAAGGCAGGACGTATGAGTCTACATTGACATTCCTATCCCTCGCACTTTCCTGCTTGTTCCCGGTGTGTCTGATTCCTCTGTCGGTGCCGCGCTACGCCTAACTTCTTCTCAGCAATCGATGGGGTGTTTTGCCGTTGATTGTAACCCTGGTCATCAGATCAGGTTTCTGAAGTGTTCATTCCTGACCGTCCCGGTCACAGAACGGAGTTGAGTTCATGTACCCATTTGAGGTCCTGTTAGGACTGATGTTTCTATTTTGGGGTTCCACGGTAATGGCGACTTTCCTGGAGAATGAGCCCAAGCCTGCATTGAGTAAATTCTAAGGAACCTTTCGAGGCCATTCCTACTAAGCTGAAATGAGGCCAACTCTAATTTGGCCTTAGCTAAACCTGACGGTTAGCATTTAACATTCTCGGAAATTTTAGGAAAAATATCACCTTGCTCAACACCAGAAAAAAGATGAATGTGCTCCATGTCGCAACCCTCAACCGGCCGATCAGAAATGATTTGAGTTACGGTCCTATTGAAACGGTGGTGTATAACCTCGATAAAGGATTGCATGAATTAGGTCACCGTTCGATTGTGGCCTGTTCAGGTGATTCTCAGGCTGTGGGAGAGCAGTTCACGACCATTGAAAAAAGCTTCGGTGAGTACTGTACTGATCACACCCTCGTAAAGCAGGAACATATGCGCCGACATCTGGTCATGTCACTTCAACGAGCGCAAAGGGGTGATATTGATGTCATTCACATGCATGATGCTGACATGGTGGAATATATGTTTTACGGAGTGTGTCACAGTCCTGTTCCCATTGTGATGACGCTCCATGTGCCGGCAGAAGACCATGGAGGATTCACGCGATGGAATGAAACGCTCATTTCGTCTTCCAGTGCCTATTTTGTCCCGATCAGTGAATATCAGAGATCGCAGCATCTAGGATTAATCAACGGGCAGAAGGTTATTCATCACGGCATTGATGTAGAGGACTATCCATTCAAAAGCCTTTCCAGTAAGCAAGACTATTTGTTCTCGATCGGAAGAATCACCCCAGATAAAGGGCAGGATAAAGCTATCGAGATTGCCAAAAATTCAGGCTCCCGGCTTATCCTTGCCGGCAATGTCCAGAACAAAGAAAAAGACCGGGAATTTTTCAAGAAATTAAAACATTCAATTGATCTTGTGGCTGACGCGGGCCAACCGTTCACGGGAAGCGACTATTATGAACACGTCATGAAGCCTATTCTGGATTCTGACAAACAGATCATCTATATCGGAGAAGTGGATAGCGCGCAGAAAAAGCTGTGGTATCAGCATGCGCGGGCGACACTCTTTCCTATTCAATGGGGGGAACCGTTTGGGCTTGTACTCATTGAATCCATGGCCTGCGGCACACCGGTGCTGGCTCTTAATAAAGGCTCAGTGCCCGAAATTGTGGTCCATGGGAAAACGGGCTTCGTGGTGGATTCAATCGATCACATGACCGAGGCCGTGAACGCCATCCACCTTATTGATCCTAGCGACTGCCGCAGGCATGTGAAGGCCAATTTCTCAATCGCCAGTATGGCCGAAAAATATTCTGAACTGTATCAATGGATTGGGGATGAAAGGATGGTATGCCTAAAGACATCCCAGTAAGTAACGGATCTTTTCTGTTAAATTTTGATTCGAATTATCAGATCCGCGATGTGTATTTTCCTTTTATTGGGCAGGAAAACCATGCCAGCGGACATCCCTTCCTCTTCGGTGTATGGGCGGATGGACAGTACTCGTGGATGGGCCCGGAATGGGAAAAAGATTTACGATATCAAAATGAGAGTCTGGTAACCGAGGTCTCGCTGAAAAATGAGGCTTTGGGTTTGGAACTCCGATGCTCAGATGTGGTGGATTTTGAATTAAATATCTACATCAAAAAAATCGAGATAAGCAATCTTCAAGATAAACCCCGCCGAGTTCGGCTCTTTTTCAGTCATGACTTTAAACTGTATGGCAATAACATCGGGGGCACAGCATATTTCGATCCTCGGAGTTGTTCGATTATTCATTACAAAAACCATCGATACTTCCTGATGAGTTGTTGGGCACATGACCAATGGGGTGTGCAACATTTTGCCTGCGGAAAAAAAGACGCCTCGGGAGGTCTGGAGAACGTTCAAAGGATAGAGAACGGAGAACTGAGTGGGGAAGCTTCTGCATGGGGTTCGCCTCATTCCACCCTTGGCATTTGGCTGGAATTGCCCGCCAAGGGTACCACCACCGCGTATTATTGGATAGCGGCGGGCATGACCTATTCCGAAGTTGCCAAGCTTAATTTGGATGTCCACAGCATCAGGCCGGAAGAACTCCTCAAGCGCTCGTCCAAATACTGGAAAACATGGATACGTAAAGATGGGTTGCAGTTCCAGGGTTTGCCAAAATCCGTGATCGACGTGTTTTATCGAAGCCTGCTGATTTTACGAACACAAATCGACAACCACGGAGCCATCATTGCCGCCAATGATTCGGATATTGTTCGTTTTGGAAAAGATACTTATTCGTATATGTGGGGGCGGGATGGGGCATTTGTGGCCGCCGCGTTAGCCAAGGCCGGGTACTCGCATGTGTGTATGAAATATTTTGACTTTTGCGCCCGCGTGGTATCGGAGGAAGGCTATTTATTCCAGCATTATAATCCAGACGGATCCCTTGCGAGTAATTGGCATTCCTGGTTAGTTGCTGGAAAAGAGGTTCTTCCCATCCAAGAAGATTCAACTGCGTTGACGCTGTGGGCGCTGTGGATTCACTACGAAAGTTTAAAAGACGTTGAATTTATTCGGCATCTCTACAGCCCGCTCATTAAAAAAGCAGCGGACTTTTTAGTCAGGTACCGGGACCCTCAAACCTTATTGCCGTTACCGTCTTATGATCTTTGGGAAGAGCGCTACGCCCTGCATGCCTATACGGTGGCATCGGTGATTGCCGGTCTTCGGGCCGCCGCGAATTTTGCGAACCTCTTTCAGGATACCGCCCTGGCTGAAAAGTATGATTCCGTGGCCGATGAAATGACGGTGGGGGTGAGCCACCATCTGTACCATGACGGCCTC
>JAZFZJ010000194.1:0-16642 GCA_036443915.1 Nitrospirales bacterium | reverse complement strand
TGATGGTAGACGGTTCTGGTGTTGGAATGGGTGGATCATTTCCACTTCCACCAGTTGGGTCACCTCCGCTTCCACCAGTTGGGTCACCTCCACTTCCATCAGTTGGGTCACCTCCACTTCCGCCAGTCGGGTCACCAAGCCCTTCGCCTGGACTCTCCCCAAGGACATTGGTAAAGGAAAATTGAAGGTCATTATAGTCCCGGTCCCCCCCCCCATAGAGATCTTCAAAACCTACCCATGTTTCTGTTTCTGAAAACATGTTATCGACGAGTGCATGAGCGACTCCATCGTTGTTGAGTAAGCCATTCCCGGTGAAAAAAGAATGGCCGGTATTGTGAACATTAATGTTGAAGACCAATTCAGTCCCAGCCGTAAAGGTCCCCAAGCTGATTGTGGTCCCGACCGACGTAGTTTTGTTATTGAAAATGGCAGTACCACCTAAATAAAGGGTACTGGAATAGCTGGCATCACTGCCTTGAAAGGTCGCAAAAACTTCTCCGGGGTTGCTGACGAAGATCGAACCCCCCAGTATGGAGGCTGCCATTGAAAGACTGGGGAGTATCATGGCGCTCCCCAAAATGCTGGCAAAGGCAATACATTTGAATGGTCGTAAACCCTTCATGGTTATTCCTCCACAGTTTAGTGAGTAGGGGCAAAGACTCCCCAAACCCTTCAACAAAAGCTATTCCGTGGTGGTTATGTTGCAATGCCAATACCAAAATTTTTTTTATCGGATCCATTAAAAGCCAGTGAATGCAAGATATTGAAACAAAAGAAAATTCTAGAATTTTTTCTTTTCTGTGCGTTCACCGGAATGGTCAAGCGTAAACTATAATTCCGCAAAATTTACGACGCTGGGTTAGCCTCAAATCATATTCAAAAATTTCTTTTTTTCCCCGTTTTTCTAGATTCTTCAATTTTATAGACGGTTCATTTATCAGAGAGGAGTAAAAATTCTTTACACTTTTGGAGAGTGTTGAAAACGTCCGCCAGCGGCGTTCCCTGCCTTCGCCGGAGCGGCTTCGCGCAGGCAGGTCGCTCCTTTGTCGTGCTCATGTGCTCCCCTGTACGTTCCGCGCGCCAAAGTGGCTGCCGCCTTGCACGCCGAATGAGTATTTCACCCGGCGTGGGGGTTGCTTGAAGGGGATGTTCCCCATTCGAGGGGGTCATAGGCCCATTTCTGTGGGCCGTCCTAGGGGCGGAGCCCCTGGGAAAGCAGGATGTGAGAGTTGCGGGCGATCCTGCTGGATGGGCCTTTTTGAACACTCCCCCTGGGTTCATGATGTTTCTTGCCATCTGAGAGGTTAGGACGGTATTGAACAAATTTGAAATTGTTCAACAGCCCCACTTTAAAAGTCCTTGGTTATTCAAAAGAGCTCTTTCTCTGAGGGTCTCTAGCCCTATTAGTGGTGGGTGGATTCAGATTCCCCTTTCCTCCGTCCTTACCCGATATCTATCGTATGTGATCCCTCTTTTACAGACTTGCTTCCGTTTATTCCGGGGAATCCATTCAGCATGGATTCGGTTGAAGCGGGCTTGTTCGAGGAAGTTGTGGGTTGGTGTGGGGGAAATTCTTGCATGACAGAGCATCATTTGGATGGGATGCAGAGGTGTCGGAAAAAGGATTCCCCGTTTTGGACAATTAGAAAGATCATCTGTCTCTAATTTTTTTTTGGATGTTTTCGTTAACGCGCTACTCTAAGAAAATTTGGGAGATGATAAGGAGGCTTTAAATCCCAACTATAGCCAGCCGAAAACGAAAACCAGTTTTTCCCATTGTGGAGGACGCGGCCATTGCCAAAGGAGCCAGTCGGAGGCTTCATCTTTACCCCGATCACCAAGAAACTCTCGTATTTCAAAATAGGAAAGCACCACAAAGCCCGCCAAAAACTTCCATGGCCATCCTCTGACATGCTGGATTCACAAAATTATGTCTATCTGGTAGTCTTGAAAAAGTTTTCCATGAGGAAACTCTGACTTGTTTAAACCGGAATGAATCATAATGGTGGAGAGAGGGATGGGTTGAATGGATTGAGCAAAATGGCAGGAAGTGAGTGCCGAAGACTTCGGGTCCTTCTCGTTGCCAACTCAATGCATTGGGTGTCAGGAACCTTTGCGAACCAGCTTGCCGTATGCAATCCTGGCCTGGATACCCTTATTTGTTCACGATTTGCCCTTAGGCGTTTCATGAAACGCTTTGGTGATCTTTCTGTTCCCTTCGATATTGTTCACTTCTTGGGCCAGAGTTCTACCAGATACTTTATAGGATACTTTTATAAACGCGTGCCGGTTGTGACCACTATTCATCACGTGGAATCAGAAATCTGCACGGAGGGTGTGCATAATTGTGATGCCGTTATGACAGTGTCCAGCCCTTGGCATCGTCACCTCATTGAAATGGGTATTCCTGAGTCGAAGCTTGTTATGGTGCCCATGGGTGTGGATACGAAGCAATTTCATAAGCCCCAAGGAGATGAACGGCTTGCGATTCGAGCCCAACTGGGTCTTCCTCCAGAAGCCTTTGTTGTTGGGTTTTCTGGCAAAGTGACGAGCGATACCAGTAATCGTAAGGGAATAGACGTTTTTCTTCATGCCATAAAGGAATTGCATAAGCGGCTTCCCAAGATAGCCACGTTAATCATCGGGCCTGGCTGGCAAGAATTTGTGGAGAGCCAACGGAAAGCTGGAATCCCCTGTGTTCATGTTCCGTTTACGATCGATCACCATAAAGTGGCCGATTTATATCGAGCCCTAGACGTGTATTGGGTGACGTCTCGTATCGAAGGTGGTCCGGTTCCTCTGTTAGAGGCCATGGCGAGTGGGGTCAGCTGTGTTACGACTCCGGTGGGGGCCGTTCTTGATCTGATTGAAGACCAACGAAATGGATTCGTCGTGGGTTTTGATCGTCCTGATCAGTTTGTGGATTTGACACTTCGTCTTGCAAAAGAGGACGGACTTCGGCGCCAAGTTGGGGACAAGGCTCGGTCGACCATTGTCACTCGAAGACAATGGATGCACACCTTACCAAAAGTCCAAGACCTGTACAAAACAGGGATAAAGAATTTTCAAATCCGGACTAACACCCCATCTTCACAAAAAGATTCCAACTGGGTCCGGCCTTGGGGCCAACAGCAGGCTATGGATTCTTCAATCTGTGACATGATTTCGCCGAGGCTGAGTTCCTGGATGCGTGCTTGCGAGTATCTCCAGGGGTCACGGATGATGATGGAATTGGGGGAATGGCGAATGGCGATTCAGATGGGATGTCGGGTTTTTTCAACGGCTCCCCTTCATCCTATGTTGTGGTGGCAAACTGTCTCAAACCTGGTGAGGGGTGGGAAAAAGGTGTTGGTTGCCAAGAGAAGTCGCCACGGGGTTGAGAACACCAAATGGCAGGCTTGATGTACCTGAGGTGGAGTGAGGACCTTGGGAGCTTTACCTGGGGATCCAACGAGACCGTATTCTACGTCTGTTTCGCTGGTACAGCCTTTTCCATTCCATCAGATTCGAATTTAATCAGTCAAACTCTTTTCCTTGGCCTCAAACTACTCATTTCGCCAGCCTAGCTCATTTCCTTTGAGCCAATCCTTCCTTTACAAGATTCGGCTACAACTCCAATCCCGCCATGCGGACGGGGGTCAGGAATGGTACCATAGGGTGAGCACCGGGTGGTGGGTACGTGGTCGGAGAGGGGTTTCATGAATGTATTGGCTGGTACACACGAGTCCTACCGCTTCGGCGATACCCCGGGCGATTTTCGCCTCGGTGGGACTGTGATTGATCATGATGAATTGGCCGCCAATCCGAAGATTGTTGGCGATTTGAGCGAATACGGCATCAGGATCGAACAAGCTGAGTGGCAAGCGCCAGGCGAGTAAGGGTTTTGGCGTTACAAAGGGGTACCAGGCAGTGATGATGTCGGCGGGTTGGGTGTACTGGCGATAGTCGGCGGTCACGTAGTCTGTGTTGGAGAGGTCTTGGATGTGACCACGTGCGTAATCGATGCGGCTTCGTCCATTACAATAGAGGCGGTGACCGTCCACCTCGACTCCGGTGAGGGTTTGGGGTCGAAAGAAGGTATGGAGGGCTGCTGCATAGGCAAAGTGGGCACTACCCAGATCACAGGTGTGTTGTTTGATTGGAACGATCCATTTTAAGTCCTGCCGCGCCCGATCTAACAGGTCAAGATAGGCATAGTTGAGGAGTGCGGTTTCAGTTGTGTATCGCATCTCGAACCGGGCGCCATACCCTGACACGAGTTTTTGAATTCGATGACGTTGTGAAGAGGAAAGTTCGCTCAGGGCTCCAAGGGGCTTTTCTCGGAAGGTTCCTCGAGACCAGCGCAAGGCTTGAGAGGCTTCGTACCAGAATCGGTGATACCCCGATCGAAGCCGGTCCGTGAGTGAGACTCGGGTCGTGGCAGCGGTATGGGCTTGAAGACAGGATTTCTCGAGACTTCTTATCCCTTGTCTGGTGTTTCTTGGCAAGATGTTTCCCATGCTTCTTATCCCATTCTTTTCGGTCCAAATAGAACCCCTCTTAACCCGGTACCTGTTTTCAAGATAGGGAGCGTTGAAAAAGTCCGCCAGCGGGGTTCCCTGCCTTCGCCGAAGCGGCTTCGCGTAGGCAGGTCGCCCCTTTGTCGTGCTCCCGTACCCCTTGTACGCTCTGCTTCGCCACAACGGTCGCGCCATCCGGGACGCGGTAAGCCATACTGCGGCCTTGCCCGAGGAAAGGCACGTCTTGGCGTGCCTGGGCTGGGCGGGTGAGACAGCGGCCCTTCTTGAACACTCCCTCCCTTTTCATAATGTTTCATACCATCTGACAGATTGGGATGCTATTGAACAATTTTGTGATTGTTCAACAGACCCAGATAGGTCGCCCTCATGGTTCACAAATCAGGTGAAACCTGGTTATGAATTGACCGGGTGCCTTCTAGGCAGTTCAGCGCGGCAAGTTATGGTGTGGGAAATATTTATTGTACCAGGAGAATCGGCCGGGTTGAACGGTGTATGACCGTGTGAGAAACCGTCCCAAGCACAAACCGGGTGATGGCCGACGGGTGATGTACTCCCATCATGATCAAATCCGGGTTTGTTTCGGCTACCTGTTCCAGAATGGCTTCGGCCGGGGCGCCTAACCCTACCAATCCTTGGACCTCATATTGGGTGTTCTCGAGTTCAAGAACAGCCTGATCCAATGCCGTTTCGGTATTTTCCAAGGCGCGTTGAATCGTGGCCTCCGAAGCAGAAGCCCCGCCACGAAATAACGAGCGTGGAATGGGAACCACGGTGAAGAGGGTGAGGTTGGCCGGGACAGGAAAAGGTTCTTTTTCCAGAAATTGCTTGATTTTTGGCACATCGTCTGGTCCTTGGATGGGAATGAGCACCTGTTTAATTTCTGGCACCGGTGCGTGCACAATGAGCACGGGACAAGGGGCGTGAGTCATGACCCGATGAGAGACACTCCCTAAAAGAAGTTCCTGCACTTGTCCGACTCCCCGGGACCCCATCAAGATGAGATCACACTGTTCTTCTTGTGCCACTGATCGAATCAATTCCGAGGGTGTTCCTTCTTCCAATCGAAGCTGTGTGGGATAGGGGATGTCGGAGAGGAGGGTTTCTGTTCTGGCGAGAATGTGTTCCCCTTCTTCTTTTAAGGCTCGTTGTGCCGTGCCAGCGATATCTCGGGCCATTTCAGGTCCCAGCATGGAAAACGCCAATTGGGGAAGGTCAAGGACATGTATGACGGTCAGGTGTGTGAGTGATGACAGGCTGTTCACTGCCTGGGTTGCTAGGGAAGAATATTCCGATCCATCAACAGCTAGAAGGACTTTCATGGGGCGTAGCTCCTCTCTGGTGGCTTCTGGATTTTACAACTGCATTATAATGGAGGTCGGCCCAAAGTCCCAATGCCCGATGAGTCGTCCTGGGCGATCCTGAATCCACAAGGACCTTCCTAAGGCTTTACTTAGGCTACTAGCATTCGTGTATACGCTGGCGACCAAGTGGGACAAGGCTTTTGGTAAATCAACAAGTGTTTGATACATTAAGAAAGACCGCAACTATAAGGTTCGATGATAGTGGGGCATAACGAAAGGAATTTTCCATGGTTTTGATTCGTTAAAGTGCGTGGCTTCTCCTGAGTCTGTGTTTGAATGGACTTGGACATGGATATGGAGTAGAAGGAGCAATGACCACTCGGCAGGTGGTGGAACGATGGCTTCAAGTGTATCCGGGGAAAATTACACAGGCCGCTGAGTTGACGACGGCTGAATTCCGGGCAGGTGTATCTATAGAAGAATGGATAGACAGCGGTGGCCCCCACTTCTTGGTGCATAAAGTGGAAGTGTATACCGAAAGTTTTAACCGAACTCCCTAAGTTGAGGAGAAGGTATTCCAAGGGGATTGAAATATCAAAGCCGAACGGAGAATCCCTTTAAAAAATTCCCAAAAATCTCTTTGGGGAAGTTTCGCCCTAAGTACCTAAAAGTTTGGATGCCAAAAATCTCGGGATGACTCGATTGGCGTTGGACCGTCATCTAAAATAATCCCAGAATCCTGAGGCCTGTCTGAGCAGTTTATTAAACGTCTATCTCACAACTCCAGAACGATTCACAAGATTCCAGTCAGATGGAAGTCAAGAGGGGCCTATTGAGCACCAAAACCCTAGGTGGTTATGAGCCAGATTTCTTACGACCAGCCCATAGCACTATAATTCCAATTACCCCAATAATGAGAGCCAAAATTCCGAGAAATTCCAAGCCTTCCATGTCGTATTCCTCCTAAAATAGATAAGAACAATTATAGCTATTGAGATAATTTTAAATATACATGGCTAAGAAAGGCGTAGGGTTTAGGAATTTTGGAGAGAGCTATAGCTGTCAGATGTGAATGCCTTTGTGCGCATTTCGAATTATTTAACAGATCGTTGACCGAACTCTCTATGGAGCAACTGCCCTATGCTTGCTGATGTTGTGTTGCCAAGCCGACGGTTTCAAGTCTTTACCTATCAGGTTCCTTCCCAACTCCTTTCGTCTCTCCACGTTGGGAGCCAGGTGGTGGTGCCGCTAGGATCAGTGGTGGTGTCCGGGTTGGTGGCCAGACTGTTTGAGGAACAACTGGCTTCTTCCCTCCCAGGCAATCTCCATCATACGACGTTACGTGCCATTCTCTCCTTGGAAACAGAATCCGAGAATCCTCCTCTTGGGCACAACCTGTTTAGGTTGGTTGAAAAAATATCGTCATATTACCTTGCGCCGCTTTCCGCCTGTTTGCGCCTTATTGTTCCTCCACATTCGGTAAAGGTGATTCGGCGAGTCTATCTTACCGAAGATGGGCATGCCGCGGTAGGGAATCCTTCACTGGCTGATGAAGCCCAAGTTGTGCTGCGCAAATTAACACATGCTCCTAAGGGACTGCTTCGGTCATCCCTCCTCCGAACCCTTCCGAATGCCTCGACAACCTTGACCAGATTAAAAAAGAAAGGTTGGATCATGGAGCGTTCCACTGTTCCTTCAGGCTCTAAGGCCACGAGTCGAGTCCATGTTCGTACACATAAGGAAAAACCCATGGTGCCTGTCTTGCCAGGCTTGTTTGATTTTCCTGAGGAGGTGAGGGCGAAAGAGAAGAATGTATCAGATTCCCTTCAGGGGGCAAGACCGTATTCTTTTATGGATTCGCAGATTTGGGAACGTCTTGCCGACGCGTTGGATGCAGGCGATTTTCGAGAAACCTCAGTCGTGGGGTCTGCCTTGTCTCGACAGCATTGGTTGATCCAGGCAGCGAAACGTCTTGAACTTCAGGGACGACGGGCGATGGTTCTGACACCCGAGGTCCATCAGGCAGAAGCCTTGGCTGGACATTTACGATCCATTTGGGGAGAGGAGGTGGAGGTCTACCATGGACACCTCTCACCCTCGGTTCGCTCCGCTCGATGGGAACGTATTCGACAGGGGGACGTCAAGGTGGTGGTCGGGACGCGGTCAGCGTTGTTTTTACCTATTCCCGATCTCGGTCTTGTGTGGGTGGAGCAGGAAGAAGACTCGTCTTACAAAGATGAGCATCTTCCCTATTATCATGGTCGGAAGGTCGCCCAAATGCGTGGAGAAGTCGATCGGGCTCTGGTGGTGTATGGCGCGACCTGGCCGTCGTTGGAAACCTATGGGCAATTTCATGAGCAGGTCAACTTGACATCGGAGCCTTCAGGTTTGGAAGGGCTCCATATAGAACTGGTCGATCTGCGGTCATTGCCTTATGGGACCATGGTTTCTCCGGCATTGAAAACAAGCATGACGGGGGCCCTAGAAGAGGGGGAACAAGTCATTGTCCTTCTCAACCGAAAAGGGTTTTCTCGGTCACTCATTTGTCGGGATTGTGGACAGGCTCCCAGCTGTTCCGCCTGTGGAGTGGCAATGAAGCTATTTCAGCGGCCCTCTCGCTTGGTGTGCTCCTATTGTGGGGGAAGGCAGGTGACTCCCGAAATATGTCCCACCTGCCATGGTACGGTCTTTCGGTTTTCAGGCATGGGGACCCAACGGCTTGAGGAGGAGATTGCTGGTCTCTTCCCTTCCTTTCCCATAGGGCGGTTTGACCGTGACAACATCAAAACATTTCAGGAAGCTAGCAACATGTTGCACCAGTTTAGGCAACAAAACCTTCGGATATTGATTGGGACCGAATTCCTTCTCCATCAGGTAGACCCTCCGACAGCCAAAGTTGTTGGGTTACCCCAAGCAGAACTGGGGCTGCATATTCCTGACTTTCGCTCAGCAGAACGGACCTTCCAGATCCTGTCAAAAGCGGTGACTTTAGCACGTGATGATCAGCAACTGGCTGAGGTCATACTCCAAACAAATCTACCTGATCATCATGTGCTAGTGGCCATCACCCAACAGAATCCTCAAGTATTTTATGATCAAGAATTGGAATTACGAACAACCTTAGGGTATCCCCCTGTCACGCATGTCATTCTGTTGGTCGTGCAAGGCACGAATGAGACACGAGTACAAGGGGTAACAGACTTTTTAGGTCAACGGTTGAAGGGGCTGGTGGTGAAAAAGGCTTCCGGTGAGCAGAGAAAGGGGATGTTGGGATTGCCAATGGTTTTAGGGCCAATTGCTTCAAAAAAACCTGGAGGTTCGAAAAAGCATCGCCTGATCTTTTTAATCAAAACGGACGATTTACTGGGAACACAATGCCAGATTCGACAGATTCAGCATGAGTTCAACGTGCAATTTTCAAAGGATTCCATTGTTTTTGAAGTCAACGTGGATCCCATAGAGATTCAATAAACTTGGTGGGACAAGGAGGGAAGTCATCTAGGCTTCTTTCGGGATTTCTTCTTCTGGTTTTTTGTTTGAGGCATGGCGGGGGAGATGGTGGCAGTAGCAGGGGCGTTTTTGTTGCGGATTCGTTTGAAAATGCCATAGGCAAATGTCATCCAGAACACACCGGAAAAGAGGCCAAATAAGACGGCCGTGAAAATCTTTTGGAGTTCTTCCAAGGAAGGTTCCGGACCTAATTTTTTGAGATCGGACATCTGCATAATAGGCCACGCTAAACTTTCCAGGCCTAAAAGGAGGGTGGCTGCCGCCCAGATATATCCAATGGACGGGCATTTCCAAGCTAGGAAAATGGCCAAGCCAATTGCCAGAGTGATACCAAGAGGCACGGGCAAGGCTCCAATCAATAACCAAAGCCCAATGGTAACCGTCAGGCTACCCAGAACTGCATTGATTTGATGCCACAGATTGTCAGTCATCTTCAATAGCCCAGAAAAATTCCAATCGAAGCTTCAAACCTTATCATAGTTCCTCACTGCCCAGCATCCTGTCTGCAAAAGAAGAGTGGTAATACTCAGGCCAGAAGAATTTCAAGAATGTAAAATGTAAACAGAAGAGGTGTTCTATCGACCGATGTCAGCTAGGGGTTCGGTCGTAATGGTGTAGGTGCCACGGGGGTTGTCTTGGAATTGATTGGATTGATGCAGGTCTTCAAGCTTGGGGGTGACCTCGCAATCTGGTGTAAGAACGAGTCCCCAATGCGCATTATCCGCACATGTGGTGTCCAGGATGAGAGCCTGAGCTTGATGAAAGAGGAGCATGCCGCTGAGCATATTATGCCGGCAGATATTTTTAATCACATCTGGACGGGTTTCCTTGTCCCGCGCGGCAATTCCAAAATGATGATTGCCGAAGCAGTGGTTTTCACGCAGGTAGGGTTGTGCGCCTGCGAATGAAAAAATACCCGACTCTCGATTGTGACAGATTTCATTGCCTAGTAACGTTGGGCGACAATCCGGGCCATAAATGACGACTCCGGACAAAAGGCCTTCCGTAGCTCGACAGTGGGATATGGTACAGATAGAGTCCAAAATATTCAGAGCGGAGTGCTGGTCACTTCCCACGTATCGAAATGTTATTCCACTCATTTGGCCACCTGTGACCCGTTGCAGGTAGCAAGGACCACTTCGTCGATTAAAAATTTTGACATGGTCTCGGCCAGCACCAAATAGATGAATAGTTCGTTCTGTCACCACCAAGCGGTCTTCGTAGATTCCGGGCTTGATAAAGATGTGGTCGGTTGGCCCGGCTTTTTCTAAGGCTTGACTGGGAAGCTGGAAGCACTGGGGGTCGCTGGCGTCGACGACGAAAGTTTGTCCGCCAAGGGGATTGGGAGGCGGTTCAGTAAGCGGAGGGGCAGGAGTATTCAAAGTGTTGTTCCCTTTGGGGGAAGGTATACCGGGTCACAGAATTTTCAAAAGACCTTATCATTTAACACATTTTCCAGAATTACTCACCAAGATATTTTTGGAAGTTCCAAAGGATACCATCTTTGGCCGTTTCAAAAATAATTGATTATGTTAGGGGAAAAAGTATGGAAATGAGGACGTCAGTACCATAGGCTAGGTAGCCATTCGGCAATTCGGGCAAGAAGTTTGAGTGTGGGATGCTCCTGCCAACAGCCTTGTTTCCAGATCATGTATTGGGAAGTTTTGTTAGCCCATTCGATGTTTTCGGGGTCGCAAGAGCCGGATAGCGTACAACGGAGTTGATATTTCTTGAATCCGTTTACGGCCTGGCAATCATTCAAATTATATAATGCTCCCCCATAATTCAACCAATTCCAGGATTTATTGGGATTTAGCCGGACAGATTTTCGGAGATAAGGCAATGCCCGATCTGGATCAGTAAGATCAACAAGATATAGTTCTCCCAAGTCCCCTAAAATATCTGCGTCATATGATCCATATACGAGGGCTTGGGTTTACGCCTCCTCGGCCTCCTGTATTCGGTCTTGCTGGTTTAACTGCCAGGCATAAAGTCGAAGATGATCTGGGTCTAACTCGTCCAACTGAATAGCCTCGGCTTCTTGTTTGAGGGCAGCTTGCGATTGATGTAAATCTTCTAAAATCCGTGCTCGGTAATGGAGGATATCCGAGACTTTGGGGCGCTCGCGTAATGCGTGATCAATCATTTCCAGTGCCTCTTGATCTCGGTCAAGATAAAATAGTGCTTTGGCCCATTCGAATCGATATAAATTATAGGAGCCATGTTGAAGGGCCTTCTGGAAAAAAGCCAAAGCCTTTTCACGCTGATTATTTCGAGATAAGATCTCTGCTTGTAAGTAATCCGAATAGCCCAAAAGGGGTTTAAGATCTGGGTGGTTTCCGATAAGCGGTTCAACATGTTTAGAAAGGAAATATTCGATTTCCCTTATGCTATCTTCATTGGACAATCCACTCCACCAGGGTTCCAAAGTATGGAGGTAACTCCAGCGTATGGCGAATGATCGAGGATCGGCTTGAAGCCCTTGTTCCAGAAATTGTTCAATCACTTCCTCATCGCTAAGGTTCATGGCAATGCTAATGAGAAACTTATAGGGAATTCCCGAATTCATCTTTTTCTTTGCTGCCCCTTTGAGATCCTGCCAAGCTAGGGCAAATTTTTCTTTCATCCCTCGAACTTGCTCATCCTGTGTTTCGGACATGTACCCGCCTCCCCGGGCGGTCCATCCAATATTCCAATAATAAATCCCACGGGCTAGGTGAGCGGTTCCACTGTTATCGCCTTTGGCCACCCATTCATTCAGTTTTTCTTCGAGATCGGGTGCGGAGTTGGCAAAGGCAAAATATGCGGCTTCGGCATGTCCTTCGGGAATTTTCTTGGCCTGGTACTGCTGCTCTTGACGTGTGAAAATCTGTTCTAATTTTTGGTAATGCCCTTGGCGTAAATGGCTAATCAGTTCCAAACGATCCAAAAATTTGGCATGAACCACCTCCGGAGAAAAGAAGAAAACCAACACGCCAAACCATAGGCTTAAAACTCTGATTGCCAGAGAGTCCTTTGGTATGGCAAAGAGTAGAAACTGGTGATGTTGTTGATGGGACATCGTTGGCTCCAAAGATGTGGATATCTTCTTTGCCTCTTTTTTTCGGCGGAAACACCTATTAGATGAAGCTGAAAAATACGCTGTCGGACCCTTTTCGGGGGATACAGATCAGGGACCTAGCCACGTGACAGGAAGGAATCGCACAATTCTGCTGGATTTTTTTGATTAAGGCAGGATACTGATGAGACGGAGAAACTCAGGCAATTCTCGTCTCCACAAGTCCATAGCGCACAAGTGGATGCGGCAAACCCGTTAATTGTTTTCGAAGCCTTGGCGAGTGGCGAAGACTTCCCCTGGATGGATGAGGAGCAGACATTTGCCATCCACAGGATCTTCGTGAAATAAGGCAAAGGTTAAGCAGAGCTGTGGGACTGCTTCAGGAGGGAATTGTAAGAGTACGGGCACATCGACTAGAGGAGTAGCTTGGTTCAGACTTGCCAACCGCAGTCGCACAGCGACCAGGGTGTCACGTAGCCGAGTTTGGATGAGATCTTCGGTAAAATCAGGCGAAGAAGTGATGTATTGATCCCATAGTGGATTCGTGATCCCCACACAAAAATCCAGGCCTACGTTTTGAGCAAGGGGAGTTACATCTTTTAGGATGCCGGACTCAATCGCCTCCCGTCGAGATTTTAACGTGATGGAACCAAATTCCGCTGGTAAAAGTTCAGGATTGAGTGGGGGAGAGGTCAGGGATTGCGTTACGTTCTCCACAGTTGGAAGCTCGGCCTCTTGCTGCGGACCGGGCAGGTCTTCTGTTTGGCTCCCTACCTCAAGGGCAGATTGCTTTCCAAGCGCTTGGATAATGCCTTCATAGACAGTTTTGGCTGCTTCTGTCCAAGAGGAATCTAACGGCAACCCTTTAAAGGCGGCGTCAGTGGCCTTTTTTTCATCGTGGGTTAATGCGCGTGGTAGTGTCATACTTTCAAGATAAGCCAATTCTGGCGAAAGTCAAGAACCGGAAGTTTAGCGGACTAAATCCATGGAAAATCAGGGGGTTATAATTGAGGGCACTGTTCTTTTCCTGCAACTTGGCCCGCTCCAGGGGAGAAATTTTCAGCGGCGTTGACTCTTAACTTCCAAATTCACCGGCGTTTTTCAAAAAATCAGACGGGGTAAGATTCTCTGACGATCCCCCAAGCCAGGGTGGTTGGTTCTTTGAGATATACCTGTAATTCTTGGAATGTTAGTTGGTTGGAGAACAGTGTTTTTTTGATAAATTCCCTTTCCTTATTAGGGAATGGTGGGTTTTCCCCCGTGTTATCTCAAGAAAAGGCCCATGGGAACCGAAAAAGGGTAGAGAGGACTAGCTGTTGGGCCCTTCACCTTTGTTGCTGCCCCTCATTATCCGGTGGGTAAGACTAATCGGCACTTCAACCATTCGAATCTGAGCAACAAGGGAGGCAAACGGATGCGTTATCGTGGTTTCTGGAGTATCTTGGCATTGGGCATGATGGGGCTGTTACTGGTGAATGGTGGGTGTACCAGTACGGTGTATCGGTCTAAACCTGGTGCCGGGGATGCGGAATTTCAAAAGGATAAACAGGAATGTCAGGCCCTGCAACGTGCGGCAGGCGTAAATGAAGAACGGATTGGGAAATGTTTAGAAGCCAAGGGGTGGCGGGAAGTGGAAGTCAAAGCTGAAACCGTGGAACCCATTTCCGATGATGAAAATTCCGAGTAAAAGAGAACGTATTTTTTAATCTGGTGGGATTGGGACAAGGTGGGGAGAGATCAGACGATCATTTGAAGGAGTCTTAACATGAATACCGTAAAAACTCTATTTTTGGTTGTTGTTAGTGTGGGATTAGTGGGGTGTGTCAGCCAAAAGGCTCATGAACGAACCATGGATGAGTTGAAAATGACCGCCCAGGATTCCACGCAAGAGGTGGAACAGCTCCAACACATAGTTGAGGAAAAAGAGGGAGCGGTGGCTCGACTCCAGGAAGAGAAAGGGAATCTGGAGCAAACGGTCTTGGCGAAAGAAGCCGTGGTGACCCAACTGGAAGAAACCAAACAGGACCTGGAGCAAACCATTGAAGTTCAAGAACAGGTCAAAGAACAACAGTTGAAAGACTTCAGAAAAGAGATTGAAGATTTATATGCCCAGGTTTCAGGTTTTACGGAGATGACAGGAAATGGAACCCTTTCAAGCGGTGGTGTCTTTAGCACTGAGCCAGTTGATTTCGGGGATCTGGCTCAAGCGTTTCAGCAAGTGCGGGCAACGCTTCAAGACCAAATGACTCATTGGTCCAAACTGCGAAATCAAAATGGCCAACTGGAAAAGGAACTTTCGGCGTTGGAGGTTCGTTTGCAGGGGGTGGAACGATTGCGGAAAGAATTGGAGCAGGTGCGAGCTGCTCGAGAAGCGGAAGAAGCGCGATATACTCACCTGAAAGAAGAATTAGAGCAAGTGCAATTAGCACGAGAAGAGCAAGAGGCGCGAATTGCCAAGGTGAAACACGAAGTCCAAACGGTTGGACAAGAAATTGATCGCATTACGAAAGCCCTTGAGGGAAAGTTTGGGAATAGTTTAGTGGTCACTCAACATCAGGACCGGTTGGTGTTAACGATGTTAGGCCAGGTGTTATTTGAATCTGGCGAAGCGGATCTGACGCCGCTGGGGTTGAAAATCATGAGACGGGTTGGCCAAGTGTTGGCAAGTTTGCCGAACAAGAATATTCAGGTGGAAGGTCATACCGATAATAACCCCATTTACGGCCGACTGCAGCGCCAGTATCCCACAAACTGGGAATTATCCACCGCTAGAGCCACGACAGTGCTTCGGTTCTTGGTTGAGGAAACCAACATGAACCCCAAAGATTTCGCCGCCACGGGCTATGCAGAAACCCGGCCGGTGACCACGAATGAGACTGAAGAGGGCAGAGCGCAAAACCGTCGAGTAGAAATTGTGCTCTATCCGGAGCGGACGGTTCACCCTGGCGAAAAGGTTGCCACTCTCACCCCTAAAAGTTCCACACAATAAGATACCTGACCCTTTGGAAGTCTTTTTACGGTCACAAACACTCTCTCCGTTCTAATTAGACCGGAATAGCACCAAAATCGGCCGAGGGTGTACTCGGCCTTTTATTGTACCCAGGTACTCCGGTACACAACCTCCCCACCAAGAAATAGTTGGATTCTGTTAAACCCATCAAGCCAGAGTTGCGTCCTGCGGAATGCGGCAAGGCCACAGGGCTTTTGGCGCGCGAAGTGTACAGGTGAGTACGTGAGCACGACAAAAGACCGAGAACGCCGCTAGCGGACCCTGCGCCTTCGCGAGGGCGTGCTTTTTCAACATTCCCATAATTTCAAGAACATATGGATAGGAAAGTCGTATGGTTTCTGAATGATGAAAAAGCTAGAACCACAGTCATTTCAGCCATAGACGATCACTTAATGAGATGATGCCCTATTATGCCCGCTGGTTTCCGTTACAGGCTGGTGGTGTATGAGTTCAGCGTCGTAGAGAAAGCTAGTGCCTGGAACCAAGAAAAAATACGCCGCGAAGAGGCCAATACTGGTCATGGTAATGGTGTAGGGGAGGGCCATCCAAACCATTCGGCCATAGGATAATCGGATGAGTGGGGCGAGGGAAGATGTCAACAGGAACAGAAAAGCGGCTTGACCATTGGGAGTGGCGACACTAGGAATATTCGTGCCGGCATTGATGGCCACCGCCAGCAGATCAAATTGATCACGGCTGATTGTTCCAGCGTGATAAGCGCGAAGCACCTCGTTGATATACACTGTGGCAACAAAGACATTGTCGCTAATGGCAGACAGGACTCCATTAGCTAAATAAAACATACCGATTTGATGGATTCCGTCTAAACTCAATCCATAGGTAATAATTCCCGCAAATAGGTTTTGTTCCTGTATTACGGCGACAATGGCGAAAAAAACCACTAATAGAGCGGTGAAGGGCAACGCTTCTTTAAAGGCTTCTCCGAGCCGATGCTCTTCAATGATGCCGTTAAAGGCGGTAATAAACACGATCACCGTTAATCCAATAATTCCCACCTCCGCGAGGTGAAATGCCAAAGCGACAATGAGCCAAATTCCGGCAATGGCTTGAACAATAAGCCGAGCGGAATCTTCAGAGTTTCGTCGATCCACTTGATTCATTTCAAATTCAACAAGAATTTCTCGAACTGGTTCAGGGAGCTGATACCCATAATCGAACCACTTCATTTTCTCGACCACCAAGCAGGTGCCCCAACCCACAAGAAGGACGGGAATCGTCACCG
>JAZFZJ010000193.1:0-10414 GCA_036443915.1 Nitrospirales bacterium | reverse complement strand
ACAGGACTTGGCTGAACGAATTAATCAATTGATGCGCGATCCTGCTTTACGAAAACCTATGGGCCAAGCCGGTCGTCGAAGGGTGGAAAAGCTGTTCAGCTGGACCGCCATTGCGGAGCAAACGAAGAGATTATATGACACCGTGCTGGGGTCATTCTAGTTGGGGTTGAACAAGCATGCCCTCGCGAAGGCGTAGGGTCCCTCAGCGGCATTCTTGGGCCTTTGTCATGCTCACGTATTGCGTGTACGCTCCGCGCGCCAAATCCTCTGAGGCCTTGTCTGAGGAAAAGCACGTCTGGGCGCGCACGGGTTGGGCGGGAGAGACAGTGGGCCTTTTTGAACACCCTGCGGATTGTTGTTAGGAAAATTGCCCCATGATGGTCGGGTGCATTTCAAAAAATTTTGAGTTTTTGAACAGCCTATTAGGGATTGGGCTTTCCCCCAAAATGTTTAGCGATAGATGTGTGCGCTGGAGTATAAGAAAAATCCAAGAGCTAAAGAGAGGGAACTGGATGTAAATAGGAAGAGAGAAACGGTGATTCTTAAAGCGGGTCTCGGCCTGTTTGAAACATGGTTTCTAAGCGGCGAACTTCTTCTTTCCGTCGGTGACGTTCTTCCACCAGCAAGGATATCAATGAGTTCCAAAAGGCGACTTCAGAAGGAGAGCCATCTGTGAGTCGCTGATCTCGCCATTCTGTGGCAAAGCGTGTATACACCCGAATTTCGCAGTCATTGAAATTTCTGAGTGAGTCGAGCAATTCATCTTCTGGATGCATACATTCACGAGCCTTCCTATGGTTCAATTATGGGGACAGTGCAATTCGTAGTCTAGAAAATTGTATCGGCAAGTTGTGAAAGGTTCCTGAGGGTCTGCGATATTTTTACGAAAACTAAAACAAGGAAACCTGGTATATGATGATGAAACGTTTTTCAGGTGGGAAAACCGTAATGCCGTGGATGGGGATAGGGGTGCTGAGTCTGGTACTATGGGCGTGCGGAGAAGACCCTCAACAACTATTTGAAACGGCTCAATTCGAAGAACAACAGCAGAATCGAGCCCATGCTCAGGAACTGTACGAACGCATTGTTCGAGACCATCCTGCCACTGAGGTCGCCAAGAAAGCTCAAGAACGATTGGATGAATGGAAAAAGGAAAAGCCTTAAAGAGGTAAGATTGGCAAGCCTTTACGCATATTGATCCGGATCAACACCCGTTCGGAACATATACTCTAACCGTCTGATATCTTGATCCCGTCGCAACCGTTCATCAATGCACAGGTTGACCACCGTGTTCCAAAATCCTGCCTCGGCTATGGAGCCGGACTCCATTCGTTGATCGCGAAATTCACTGGAAAAGCACGTATACCGTTGCAAGTCCCCGTCTTCGAAATCCCGAAGAAAGCTGGTGATCTCTTCCGTATGTGTAATGGGTTCATTCATGTGGGTCATGGCATCCTTTATGTTCATTGTATCGGTTTGTGTCTAATGGATTCTTAAGTCTTGGAAGCAACAGGTGCGTGGCCACAGGGGACATGGCAAGGCGTTGCTCAATCCTGATTAGTCAAATAGTAGAAATTTCTGCATTTTTTTATCCGTTCTTGTTCAAGATTAAGGAGGTTTTATCTATGAACACAGATAAAAGAACATATTGGTAGGAAACGAATAGGGGTTAGGAAATTTGAAAATAACTATAGAGCTATGAAGAACAAGACGTTCCAAAATGATAGGAGGTTAGCGGACGTCTTGAAAAAAGGAAGGAGTTAACGTCGGAAGCCCATATTCCACATAAAGAATGATCAGCAAGACTCGAATGAAACTTCGCCCAACGCCCATTTGAATAAATTTTCGTGGATCTGTTACCACAGGCGGTGCCAAAATTCGTGGCCGAGTATGTGCCAGGAGTTGTTGCCCAAAGGCGACATCCTCTAAAATTTGGCGATTGGGAAAGCCTCCAAGCTGTTTAAATAAACCCTGTCGCACGAATAAAGCTTGATCACCATAAATAATTTGAGATCTTTGGCATCGGAAATTATCCAGCCAAGAGATGATTCGTAGTCGCCAGTCCTTCCCTGAAAATTGATGTTGGAAGCCTCCTGCCTGGCAGGTGTGGTCAGATTGTAACTGGTGAAGTTGGTGGAACGCCTCTGAGGGGAGTTGCGTGTCGGCGTGGAGAAAAAGCAGCCAGTCGGTGGGCTTGAGCTGATGCTCCCAGGCGTACTTTGCCCCAGCGTTCATTTGCGAGGCCCGACCTTTAGGAGCGTGAAGCAGAGTGATGTGGGCATAGGCTTTGATGAGGTCAATGGTTCGGTCGGGACTTCCTCCATCTACCACCACGACCCGGTAATTTCCGTCTTGGCGAAAAAGGGAGGTGAGGGTAAGAGGAAGGGCTCGTTCCTCATTGTAGGTTGGAATGATCACCCAAATCATAGAGCCACTACGTCGTTTTGTGGTTGAAGCCAGGGTGGAAGATTTCTTTGGAACGCACTCCAGTAATAGTTGGCATCTTCATCAATGGCTTTGAAGGCGTCGTGGGCTGAGAACACTAACGTTTCAGCAAGAGAAAGATACCCCTGTGCTCGTTGATTGAGTGTCGTGGGGGATTCTTCATCTCGTGCGAGCATTCGGTTAATGATTCGAAGTCCAAAAGCATGATGGGCCTCCTCCTGATGAATGAGGGTGCGTCGGAGAGTCTGAAAGGGGGCTCCTCGTTTTACTAATCCTTTCTCGAGTATTTTTAAAATCGCTTCACCTAATCCTTCCAAGATGATTTGTTCTGCAATAATCGTTTCGACAAAATCTTGGCGGCCAATGGCTGCCATCACGTTGCGGCGGTATTGTTCCATGGGTTCCATGATGTCATGACATTGGGGGGCACGAGGAGCCAACCAACGGCTTGCCCCTTGGAAGACGACGGCGTGGTACCCTTCTTGTCGAGCTTGCCCTGCCAGAAACTTTTTCATGCCCGGTTCGGAGGTTAAGTTCATTTGAGCTCGAGCGCAATCATGGGCAAGTTGTTCTCCCAAGACCAGGAAGCTTAACAGGTGCGCAAGGTAAACGTGTTCACCGGGTTTAATCAGCATTGGCCGGCTCCAAAGGCAAAGGTGAATGGTTTTTAAGGGTCTGAAATGTCGAAATGAGGTGTCGAGCGGCTACAATGGGGGAATGACGCAAAAGGTATCCTATGGCTATGAGACAATGGTCACGTTCAGAATGATTCCCGTGTGATTCAGCAATTGGAAGAAATCTGACACGGTTGATTCAACTAAATCAGGACATTTCTGAATGGTATGAGTGAGAGCTTCCTCGATACTTGAACCCGAAAGCAGTCGTTCGAGTAGTGAGTATTCAGGCTGGCTCAAGTGTTTGACGTACACCTGTTGCTGGTGTTTGTAGCAAACAAGCCGTTGAGGGGTATTCCAATCTGGTTCTGGCAATAATTCTTGGTCTGTTCCACGAAGTTTCCACACTTCGTAGACTGAATAGGGAGACCGAAAGAGATGGACGGAAGGTCCAAAAGTGAAACGGATTCCTCCCGACAACCCCACGTGTTGAAAGTGCCCCGGTGGAAGATGTTCATGCTGAGGTTTGTGAAACACCTGTTTGAATAACCATTCGAAGCGAGCTAAGTCGGGCAAAAATGGGAAATCAGGGAAGGGGCACACGTCCTCTAAAAATCGGGGAAAGGTTTGCCCATAGCCAGAAAGGTTATAGGAGGAAGAAGGGTGCGTCAGCACAAACTGTCTTGCCAGTCGAAAAAAGTCGCTATCACCTGATATCCACCAGACGGCTTCAAACGTTTCGCCCAGGGCTTCGGTTAGTCGAACAATATGCCCTCTCCGATACACCTCAAGGGAGGTAGCGGGCGTTAGGGATCCCCCGGCAGCAATTCCCTGCAGGATCTTAGGTTCAATCTGGTCGTCCTCTCCTCTAAGAGAGGTTCGAACAAACAGGTGTTGGAATTGGCTGAGCGTGAGTGTGTCCATGATGTTTGGTCCAAATATGCGCAGCCTTTTGCGCCTCTTCCTCGAGTTGAGGAAATTCGGGGATGTCTTCATCCCATTCAATGAGCACGGGAACCTCTGGCGCACGGGCAATGAGGGTCGAAAAAAGATCCCAGACGGCCGGATAGATGGGTTTAGCATGGGTATCAAACAAATGTGTCCCCATGTCGGTATATCCGGCCAAATGGACTTGCCCTATCAAATGCGTTGGAATTCCTTCGAGAAATAGATAAGGATCAAATCGATGATTGCTGGCATTTACATACAAATTATTGAGGTCTAAGAGAATTTGACATCCAGAACGATCGGCTACCGCCCGCAAAAAATCCCATTCCGTGTAATCAGCGCAAGGGAGTTGTAGGTAGGTCGACACGTTCTCTAGTAGGATCGGTCTCCGTAAAAACGTTTGGATTTGGTCCACATGGGTCACAATGAGGTCCAATGCCTCATTGGTAAAAGGAATGGGGAGCAGGTCATGGAGGTTTTGCTCTTGCAAACCAGTCCAGCAAAGATGATCGGACACTATGAAGGGATCAATTCGCTCTATCAGGTTCCGAAGATTCCTCAAGTAAGGAGGGCGAAGCCCTTCCACCGAAGCAATAGATAGAGAGACTCCGTGTAACGCCACAGGGTAATCTTGGCGGATAAGCTCCAACATTGTGAGGGGACGCCCCTGGGTGTCCATATAGTTTTCGCTAATGGCTTCAAACCAGGAGACTTTCGTAGGAGGGCGTGGTTCCAGATAGGGATAGTGGGTGGGACGAAGTCCCACCCCTATGTTTGGAGGGCCAGTTGCCATGACATTTAGTGGGTTTTAGCCACGTACCTCCCACCTTTTTAAAGGTGGTCATTAAATGAAAATGGTGTTGTTGTTGATAACCCCAAGTTTGTTGCCAAGAGGGCAGGTATCCTTTTGGCGTAAAGTCTCCGGGAATGGGGAAGTGTTACAGGGCTATAACAAAAAAAAAATGTGAAGAAAAGGCATGGTCAAATGAATAAGCCAAAGAGGCGAAAATGGGTAAAACCATGGGCCCACTCCGAGGTTATGGTTGGTAAATTCAGGGAGGTTGGAGGAAAGTTAAGGCGGAGAACCGTTCAACCTCCAGTCGTAATCCAGAAATTCCACCTGGTAGGTAGTTTCTCTCAGATCTTGAGCGAGGTGTGAATCGCTCACATATTGAGCAATATACTTTATGAGGGAGCCGGATTTGGCCTCAAAGTCTTCGGTAAACCAATCAAATATTTTTGATAAGTAGGCGATCTTTTGTTCCTGGTCAAAATGATTTCGGCGCGGATCATTAATGAATCTTTGCGCGCCGTCGTCTAGTTGGATTTCCAGTCTTGTGGGCGAAAAGGCCTCTGATCGTAAGAGGGGACAAGAACGAGAGGCGCAAACAATGGCAAAATGGATGCGAGGTTCGTGAAAGTCGGGAATCAATATCTTTTGCTCCAGATCAAACAGATTGATGGTAGCTCCACCCACAGAATAATTCTGGCTAATGAAAAACTGATATTTCCCCACTAGTGTCTCCGGAGAAAGGCCATCCAGAATTCCTTGAATGGCAAAGGCGTTATAGGCATTGACCCAAAACGCCAAACGTTCCTCTCGAGTGGAGAACTGCTGAGGATCCACTCGATTCAATTGGTCAAGATAGTCTCGTAACCGCGAATCCTGAGTGATGGCTGGATAATTTACGTGCCCATCTGTGACATGCTGGGAGAGAACCTGATCAAACAACTCAGCCGAATAGGCAGGTGGGGCAATAGGGTGAGGCGGAGAAAAGGTTCGTGGTACGGTTGAACAGGCCGAGAGTCCCAAGAAAAGAGTCAGTAGAAGTGCCATCCGAAGGCTAAATCGTGAGGGGGTTTTCTTGAAAGAGAATTCCAAAGCTATTCCTCCACTGACACAATCACCTCTTGAAGCCCCGATGCCCCATCGGGAAAAGGATCCTGTTCAATTGAAGATTGGACTTGTCCGGTTCCATCGGTTGCACGGGCAATGAGGCGGTGATCTCCTAGTCGTTGCGGTACCCATTGATATGTCCAGAATATCCACGAGTAAGGCGACAGGGGGGGAGCTAATGTGGAATGTTCCCATAATTGTCCGCCATTCGTACTGATATCCACTTGGCGAATTCCTCGGTTTCCGGCGAACGCAAAACCCTTCATCATCACTGCCTGTTGAAATTTGAGAGCATCACCCGTTTGGGGATCGGTCACACAGGACATGGTTTTGACTGTGGCCTTATCTGACCAACCCTTTTGTTGGTAATACCCTTGATAATCCGAGGAAACTAACTCTAGGCTGGTCAGCCATTGCACGTGTTTCATCCCGTACAGCCCCGGAACGATAATCCGCGCGGGAAACCCGTGTCCCAACGGCAACGGCACACCGTTCATCGTATGTGCAACCAACACCTCGTCCATCATGGCACGTTCAATGTGTAGGCTATCGGAGTAACCGTCAGCTGCCCGAAAAACCACGTCATAGGCTTGGGATGATACACCAGCCTGATTCAGAATGGCTTTTAAAGGGACCCCTTTCCACTCGGCGGTACCAATGGCTTCCCCTGCAATGCCATTACCCACGCATTCCAATGTCACAATCTTTGAAACAGAGGGCCGAGCAATCAGTTGGGGGTAGGTGAGAGTAAACGGCCTTTTTACCAGTCCTCGAACTGAAAGTGCCCACTGTTCAGCAGGGAGGAAAGGCGGGGTGCGATAGGAGGTGATATAAAACTCATCATTGGGTGTAATGGGAGCTATGTCCCTCTTAGGCTCTCCAAACAGCTTGGCCCACATGCCCGCCGCCATGGAAAGTTGGGGACGAGGAAGGATCGAGGCCATAGCCAAGCCCCCTGTGAGTTGTATGAATTGACGACGAGAGAATCGTTTCATGGAGCGTTCCCGTAACTTATTTATTGGTCTTTGGGCAGACCAAGGTGTTACAGATTTCCATGGGGCGAGAAAAGACTTCTGTGCGAGATTCAAGTAAGAACCGAAAATAACTAACAGGCTCTGTCCTACATTGGTAAAGCCTTCTGCGGGTTTCAGTGCAAACGAGCCCTAGATTTGTCTCACAAAAATCCCCTGGCTCACCATCTGTATATTCATACGATGGAGGCCTCGCCACATCCTGAGAAAGCTCTGACGAGCGCGTCACGGTTGCCGGCGCTGGTGCCTGGTTCCGGGCATTTGGTGCATATGCCAGCCCACGTGAACATCCGTATTGGCTGGTACCGCGAGGCGGCCTTGGCCAATGAACGAGCGGTCAAGGTCGATGAACATTACCTCAAGCATTCCCATGTAGAGAGTATTTATACAACAGCCTATGTTCCTCACAATTTCCATTTCCTGTGGGCTGCTGCGATTAAAACGGGGCAACAGCAGTTAGCTATGCAAGCAGCCAAGGATACTGCGGCGAAAGTGAATCCTGAAATGATGCAGGATCCTGGATTGGGAGGCACGTTTCAACATTTTTGGACTATTCCCTTATTGACCAAAACTTTGTTTGGGCAGTGGGCCGAGGTGCTGGCCGAGCCCGTGCCTCCTGTAGATTTGGTCTATCCCACCGGCATTTGGCATTATGCTCGGGGGTTGGCATTGGCCCGGCAAGGGAAGCTGGAGCAGGCACAACGGGAATTAATTCAACTGAGGCAGATTGTGGGCGATCCAGCTGTCGCCAATCTTACGATTTTTGATTTGAATTCTGTCGTCAGTATTCTCCAACTTGCAGAAGCCATCCTTGCTGGTGAAATTGCCGTTGGACATGGGGATGACGAGACTGCGGTGAAACAGTTGCAGGAGGCTATCCGACTGGAAGATGAGTTGAACTACACGGAACCAAAGGATTGGTATCTTCCTCCACGCCAGGTCTTAGGAGCGGTGTTGCTTGAGGCCGGAAGAGACCAGGAGGCGGAGAAGGCTTATCGAGCAGATTTACAGCATCATCCACAAAATGGTTGGGTGCTCTTTGGATTGGTCCAGAGTCTTCGTGCCCAGGGAAAGGATGCAGAGGCCAACTCCGTCTCTCAAGAGTTTATACAGGCGTGGGCAGACGCGGATGTGACCCTTACCAGTTCCCGGTTTTAGGAAATTTGGTCCATGGCAAATATTCCTGTGAGGGGGAATGTCCTTTTGGCAAGATGCTCGCATTTCTATGATTTTTAGCAGTGTTAATGACTTTTGATCGATCTTCCTTAGACGTCTTTTCTCGATTTTACTCCTCCCTTTCTGATTTTTTCTAAATTCCTCTTCCGTTTATTCAAGTTCTTGGTTTGAACACCCGACATAGCTTCAAAGTGAGCCTGGTAAATTTGGGACAAGCCGTTCCTATGAAACGATTACTTTTTCCAAGGAGTTTCTCTTGAGCCGACGATCTATTGGGGTTCCCTGTGAGACCATTCCGAATATCGCAAATATCAGTGGTCTGACCCGGTTGGAGGCCATTGCTGAACAACGTTCGATTCCTGGGGTATTGTTATTTTCCGGGACGGGGGATGTGCTCTTTATGAATTCCGAAGCCCAGGTGTTAAGTCGACAGATTATTGGGGCTCGGTATGGTGCCGAGGCTCAGGAAGTGCTACCTCTAGAAATTTTAGAATTACGTGTGTCCCTTCGTCAGTTGTTGGAAAATCAGGAGTCTAAGGTGTTCGAAGGACAACATGAGTTGCGCCGTGTGACAGGTGATTTGAAGTCGCCAGTGCTGCTGCGCGGATTCCTCTTGGCGTCACAGTCGCCAAAAGATGAGGCGAGTATGTTGATCCTCATGGAAAAAATCGGTCGCGAGCGTCGAATTGTTCCTGATCAGGCGAAAGATCAGTTTCGTTTAACGGACCGGGAAGTAGAAATCGTGAAGTATATTTCCGCGGGTTGGACCAATAAAGAAATTGCGCATCACCTGGAAATTAGCGAGCATACGGTCAAAGAACATGTTCGGCATTTACTGAAAAAGACGAAAAGTACGACCCGAACGGGTATACTGGCCCAAATCTTCCAAGACACCTAATCTGTTCCTCTTCCCTTCGCCTGTTCTCTCTTTCCTAACTGCTTGATTGGCTGAATCAAATTTAGGTGTTTCCATTGGCGGGTTGGTGCCATTTCCTTCTTGCTTATGGGTGTGGAGGTCTGGATAATCTCATGAGCGTTATCCACATCGGCATTTTGGTGCACGGGGTTGGCCATTTCTCCTACTTCATCCACATTGCACGATCAGTTACAACTTGATGAGGCCGGTCTCATCAAGGCCCTTCAGGGTGGGGATGAAACGGTATTTGCGGCTGCCATGGAGTGGTATTCCGGGTCGTTATTGCGCTTAGCGATGTCGTATGCGCCGAGCCGGGCGGTTGCCGAAGAGGTGGTCCAGGAAACGTGGATGGGCGTGTTGGAGGGGATCAATCGGTTTGAAGGCCGGTCTTCGTTTAAAACATGGCTGTTCAGGATTTTGACCAATCGAGCCAAAACGCGAGGTGTTCGAGAAAGTCGGTATGAGCCATTTGGGTTGGGTGTTCCATCGGCTGATTCCGATGACGGGCCCTCTCTTGAAGATTCCCTTTTTGTTGTTGAAGGCCCAGGGAAAGGGCATTGGACAAATCCTCCCCAAGATTGGGAACCTGATACCCCGGAAAGAGCCCTGTTATCCAAGGAATGTCGTGAGGCTATTGAGAAAGCCATTGAGGGTCTACCCTCCACACAGCGGCAAGTGATTACCTTACGTGATGTGGAAGGGGTGAGTTCGGAAGAGGTATGTAACATCCTTGATATTAGCGAGACCAACCAGCGAGTGCTTTTGCACAGAGCAAGAACGAAAGTTCGTGTGGTGTTAGATCCCTACATTCATGAAGAAAAATATAAAAGCCATGGATAATAACCTTAAGCAACGACTTATGGCATATATGGCAGGCAATCTTTCCTGTCGAGAGACTGCCGAACTCGTGACGAACTATTTGGAAGGATCCTTGACCTTTTGGGAGCGGCTTCGCTTCCAGATACACTTGGGGCTGTGCTTTGCCTGCCGTAATTATTTACGTCAAATGAAGTATACCATTGCGACTTTACGCCAATTACCTCCCGATCCTGTTCCGCCTCAGATGAAAGAGGAATTGCTCAAACGGTTTCGGACTTGGAAGCAACAATCCCCTCGAGTTTCTGGCCATCCTGACACAGAATAACCCTCGAGTTGTACGACCGATATTGTCAACCCTTCTTAATCTTCCCTTTCAGGGTGTTACATAATGTTCGTTTCCCGAACTTTCTTTTTTTTTCGATTCCGGACATTTTTTTTATTTTTCGACTATAGTGCTTTAACTTTCAAGTAGACCTTTCCCCTCACCCTTGCCTTCGTCCCTCTTCGGAACGAAGCCCCAAGGGGGCGAGGGAATTTTGAGATGTCTTAGTTGAAAGTTAAAATACTA
>JAZFZJ010000192.1:0-13691 GCA_036443915.1 Nitrospirales bacterium | reverse complement strand
GCCTTTACGTCCCTAGCAACTTAGAACGTCACATCCCATTGCAGTCTAACCTGTTGCTCGTTGAGATCCTTCCCCACAGGTTGGGCCAGAGTGAACCACGTACCATCTAATGTGAGTTTGTTGCGGTGACCCGCGAAAAACCAGTTAATGGCCGTTGTGTATGCGGAGAGTTTGTCATTCTTCGCCGAAACGTTTGGATCTACGAAAGCGTACCGGAAGGCGACTTCTAATGGTTTAGGAATGACAGGGATGAGGTAATGCGGAAAGTACCCAATTTGGGCATAACTTCCCATAAGATTCGTTTTGTAGCCGGCAGCTCCTTCGGGAAAACTCTTGTCCTTCACTTCTTTCCAGTGGTATTCATGTTGAATGGATAGGCCACGCCATTTAAAGGCGAACTCCTCCATCATACCCTGAACCCGGAATTGTCCATCCGTCGCTGCGCTATCCTTCGTGTAAGACAAACCAGCTGAATTCGGGAATTCCAACGTGCCACATCCGCTGGAAGACCACCGCGTACATTTGCCGATGGTTGTATAAGCAGCAAAAGCGGCGCTTCCGGCTGGTTGTTGGTGATACGTAATGTCACTTTGTTCCCATTTCAGATCTCGACCCAAAAAGTTCCATTGCAATCGTCCCATATACATCATATTCGCATCATCATTGGCTTCTCCTCTGCCCGAACCATTCCAGACACCTGCGTAATACCTCGAATCAAGCAGGGTTCCAGGCGCCAAATGGCCGTAGACCATGGCTCCCATTTGGCGATCTACGGTGAATGTATTGGTGACAATTGATCGTTCGACGAACTGCTGTTTTCCCGAGGAGTCCACGCGCTCACGGTTATAATTGATTTTCCATTGGCCAACCCGTACTTGTAGCCACTTCCATTTACTCAGATCGATTCGCCAATCGAGCAGCCGCACACCCGACTTTGAGTCATCATCACCTGCATTACGGGTGGGTTGCCAACCCATCTCAAAATAGTACGTAATCCAGGGCTGGTACCCATGCCCGCCAATCTTCATCCGAACACGACGCAGTTCAAACGTACTTTCTTTATCGTTATTAAAATCGCTGAAACTATCGGCATCAGTTCGTTGGGAGTAGGTATATCGACCTTGGAACCGCCATTGAATGGCTGTTTTCCAATTCCCATCCAGCGTTTCTAACGAAAATCCTTTTTTCCCCCAGCTGGCTCTCACCGGAAATTGTTCGTCCAGTTTTTTTTGGGCCTCTTCAGCCCTTTTTTCTTCCGCCGCTTGAATACGGATCCAATCTTCTTTGGTAATCATGCCTTTTTCCCGCAACACATCTGAGAGGGTGTCGCCCGCCCAGACATTGGGCAAAAACAGGGCTCCTCCGAACAGGAATACGAAGAGCCATTGCCTCAACTTCCTCATGGATACTGCCTCCCGTAAAAATTATATGTAGAGCTCGTTAAGCAGCGGGACCAATTCATATTTGTTAGAACGATGTTCACTAATATTAAACCATCCGACTTTCCTGGCAATGTGCTCTCTCCATAATGGAATTACCTATTAGGGAGATCCTAGACGGCGTATGTTACGAACTGGTTAAAGGGGGATAAAACCGAAGTAAATTTATGGAAAACAGGGGAGATCGAAGATGAGAGGAGGTGATGAGAGAGTCCTATCCGCGAGTCCCGGCTATATAGGCAGCAGTTAATTGATCCTTAGGGGATTCAAAGATGTCTTGGGCCGTCCCGTGTTCGATGAGGTGCCCCACGCCGTTTAAGGGCCAAAAAAAGGCCACATCATCGGCTATGCGACGGGCTTGGGCCAAATTGTGGGTCACGATGAGTATGGTGTATTGACCACGTAAACTGACGATCAAATCTTCTACCACTCCGCTGGAAAGCGGATCTAAGGCACTACAGGGTTCGTCCAGAAGTAAGATCTTTGGGGACAGCACGAGAGCTCGAGCTAAACATAGGCGTTGTTGTTGCCCACCGGAAAGGGCTTGGGCGGGATGGTTGAGGCGATCTTTCACTTCATTCCAAAGACCGACTTGCGTGAACACGGTTTCTATTCTTTGGGATAAGGTTGAGTGATCGGTGATGCCATACTCGCGGAGAGGTAATTCCAAATTTTTCCTGATGGAAAAAGGGAAAACGGTGGGTTTCTGAAAGATCATTCCTACCATCCGTCGGAGATTCAGGACCTGAGTCGTGGATGCCAGAACATCCATCTCATTGATACGAAGTGCTCCTGACACCTGGCAAGACGGAATGAGATCCGTTAATCGATTCACGCACATTAGAAAACTCGTCTTCCCGCAGCCCGAAGGTCCAACGATAGCCGTGAGACATCCACGATTAATATTTAAGGTAACATTTTGGAGTGCTGGGCTTCCCTGATAGGTCACACCAAGCCCGTTTGCTTGGATGTGTGGGACTGGTTCACAGCAAGGCGCGTTTTGCTGATAGGGCAACCAAGGTCGGAACCCAGGTTGTTTGTCAGGTTTGAGAGTTAGGCCGGAAGACGGTTTGGAGTAGCCCATCGTTCAGCAATCCATAATGAAAATAAGTTAGCCAATAAGAGGAGACTGACCAGAATCACGGCCGTGGCATAGGCATTGGGATTGCCTCCTGCCACATTCATAGCCAAGTCGTAGATATGAACAGAAAGGGCGCGACCGGAATCCAAGAAGGAATCAGGCATCCGATCCACATAGCCACTGGTGAAAATCAACGCGGCGGTTTCTGCAAGGGCTCGCCCCAGACTTAAAATGAACCCGACCAATAGGCCTGGAATAGCTGAAGGTAGCAAGACCGACAGAATAGTTGTAGGTTTTGACAGACCCAGAGCGGCGGCAGAGAGACGATGTTCGACGGGAATCATGCGAAAGCTCTCTTCGGTGGTGCGAATCAAAAGAGGAAGGACCATACAGGCCAACGTGAGCCCTCCAGAAAGAATGGAAAATCCCAATCCTAAGGCGTAACAAAATACCGCATTGCCAAAAAGGCCAAACACAATAGAAGGCACACCAGCCAAGACATCCAATGAACCACGAAGGACTCGTCCCAGCACCCAATCGTAGCGAAAGTATTCGGCCAAAAAGATGGCTGTGCCTAGGGCAATGGGAAGCGCAACCGCCATACACACTCCGATAATCAGTCCGGTCGAAACCAGAATGGATCCGATTCCACCTTCACGTCCCGCATTTTCGGGAGAGGCGAATACAAACGTCCATGAGAGTTGCGGTAATCCATGGGCGAGAATATCTCCTAAAAGCCAAAGAAAGGTGAGAGTAACCAAGCCGGCCGTTCCCCAGACCAGGGCCGTACTGCCAAACTCCTGCAGGCTGTTAGGTTGTGGCTTCATGTCGGGCCCGGTGCTGAATATTTTCTGCAAGGATGACGAATAGTAGGACCATTCCCATGAGAAGGAGGCCGCTCACAAATAAGGCTGAACGGTGATCACCTAAAGCATAGGCCATTTCTAGGGCAATATTTGAGGTAAGGGTTCGAATGGGATCGAAGAGATGCGAAGGGGTTTGAACCACATTGCCGCACACCATAAGAATGGCCATCGTTTCTCCCAGCGCTCGAGCAATTCCTAATAGGATTCCGGTGATAAGTCCAGCTTTGGCTGTCGGAAGGATCACGCTGCGTATGATGGCCAATCGTCCAAGGCCCAGGGCTGTGGCACTTTGAATATACGCAAACGGAATTTGAGCAAAGCTGGCATGGGTGACCAACATGATGGTGGGAAGAATCATCAAAGTGAGCACGAGAATACCGGCCAGTAAGCTGGGTCCTGGCGGGTGCAGTTGTCCGATCATGGGCACAAGCACCACCAAACCCCACAAGCCATAGACCACCGAGGGGATTCCTGCTAGCAACTCGATGAGTCTTCGGTACCAGGTGGCGAGAAAAGGTGGGGCATAATAATGGCAGAACAACGCTGATAATATGCCAAGTGGGGTCGCAAGTAAGACCGATCCACATGTGACCCAGACCGTTCCCCAGATCATGGGGGTGAGAAGGTACAGGGTTTCGGTGGGATGCCAGTCAGCATCGGTGAAAAACGCCAGGAGCCCAATATGTTGAAGGGCAGGGAACGATTCAAGGAAGAGAAAGGTCAAAATCAGGCACACAATCCCGCCGGCGACCAATGAGAAGAATCGAAGACACCACAGCCACAAGCGGTCACTCTGCGGGTGGGACGAAATATTGTTGAAGGATGAGATCATGGATCGTAGAAGAACGTGCGAACTCGATAAAGGTTTTAACCAGTCCTCCGGGGGACGATTTTGTTACGAGTGTGAGAGGGCGGGAGAGCGGGAATCGGCCTCTCTGTATAGTAGCCATTGTGGCGGGAATATGGTGTAAAGGCAGAAGTTGGATTGGCACGCCATGGGCGGCGTCATATTGAGCAGTTCCGATAGAAACATAGCCAATAGCATGGGGGTTGCCGGCCACGGTTTTGATGCCATGTTCATTATCGCCAATGACCACGTGAGCTTGGACTTCACGACTGGACAGGTTGAAGTACTGCAGGAATAATTCCTGAGTGGAGCGGCCTGCGGCCTTGGTCACCACCGTTATCGGGGCATCAGGTCCACCCACAAGACTCCAGTTGGTGAGGCGACCCTTATAGATTTCTCGTATCTCATCGTCACGTAAGTGCCGAACGGGATTATCCCGATGCAGGATAATGGTGATTCCATCATGGGCAATCACCCACCCCTGGAGATGGTGTTCTTGCGGATTGAGGGAGCGAGACGCCATTCCGATATCGGCCAGGCCATTCATCGTATCGGCAATTCCCCGGGACGAACCGCCCGTTTGAACATCAATACGGGTCCCTGGATGAAGTGATTCAAAACGTTTGCCGATTTCTCCTACGAGGGGAGCCATGGTACTCGAGCCCGTGATGACCAGTTTCCCTTGCGTGGCGGTGGCCGGAGCGGCTACACACAGAATTCCAGCACTAAGCAGCACCCCTAGAAAAATTTCTGTCAGATGTGTCTTTGGATTCATGGTTGTGTTGGGGGTAAAAGACCGAGAATTAATCAAAGGAAATTTTGCAACACCCAAGATCAATGGCGTGTCCAGAGGTCGAATCAGACACGTTGTCGTGTAATTGATAAATCATGGTTTTTCCTTCACGCGAAGATGCCACCAATCCCGTTTCTCGAAGGGTCGCGAGGTGATGAGACAACAAACTTTGCTCGACCCCCAATTGTTCCATGAGGTCTCCGACATTTTTTGGCCCGGACATAAGGGCTTCAAGAACGGCGAGGCGAGTAGGGTCGGCCAAGACCTTGAGTTTGCTCGCACAGTCAGGCGATGTATTTTTGATGACTTTCATCACGTTTCCGGATATGGTGATGAAGAACAGAAAAGACATGAATATATTTTCATATGAACTGATATTTATATAAAAATGCCCTGTTTGTCAATATGAGACTTTTGGAAAAATCAAAATTTTCAGAGCACCACTCCCATCTGACCAATTCTATGAATCATCACAAGCAAAGGGCCTTTTCAAAAAGGCACGAGAACGCCGCTGGGGGACCCTTCGCCTTCGCGTGGGCATGCTTTTTCAACAGGCCCAATAGGGGAAGGAAATATTTTCCAAGCCTTTCGGCCGTTAAATAAGAGTGGTAAAACGAGTAAGTCTTTAGAGGATCAAGGGTCTGGATCTTTTTCCAGGGTTTCGTTCACAATTCATCATCCTTCCACATTCCAAGACAGATAAGGGGGAGCACGATGAGTACCATTGGACAATTAATGACGAAAGAGATCAGTGTGGTGGCAGAAGAGGCCAGTATTCAAGAGGCTGCAAAACAAATGCAATCCCAACGAATCGGATCGTTGATCGCAGAAAAAGAGGGAGAATACACCGGCATCATTACGGAAACGGATGTCGTGCGCGCCGTGGCCGAACAGGCTTCAACCATGAACCAGTTGAGTGTCAAAGGCCTCATGTCCAGCCCGATCATTACCGTGGATCGCAAGCTCTCGCCACACTATGCGCGGGATTTGATGGCGGATCGTAAAATTCGGCATTTGGCCGTGACGGAGGAAGGCAAAATTGTAGGCATCATTTCGGTTCGTGATCTTCTTGCCTATTTCAAAACGGTTTCCAAGAATCCAGAAGAGAGTGAAGAGTGAACCCTGGGGTAGAGTCTGGGGTATGGCGAAAATACGAAAGCATTTCAACCTCATTGTCCTTCCTACGATTCTATCTCCCCGACTTCTTTCTTCAAGAAAAGTCCCCGTCCTTACAAAAGAGGGGTATTATAGAATAATGACCTGGGATGCTTGGGATCATACGGAATATATGGTTCTGGCCTTACAGCCATATGATGTGTGTCGGGAATCTATCTTGTCGTTTTCTAGGTAACAAGCGTTGGTCGGTCAATGGGTGGCTCGTGTTGGCTCAACTCTCCTGTCCCCCTGATTTTCTGTGTTGCCGGGGGTCGGCCCGGCAGCCGAGGCTCCCACGCCTCCGCGTAGGACAGGCTCTTTTGTTTCGGCAAAATGACCCAAAACCACTGACGTCCCGTCTGGCCTCATGGGAGAGGACGGACGCCACTTTGAGGAGGGCAGGCCAACTCGCTCCGCTCACACAAGGCCTGCCGACTGATGAGCGCGTCCCTCCTTGGGGCCAGACGGCAGGCGTCGGACCTTGGGAGATGAAGAGTTCAGGGATCCAGATGAAAGAGGAAGGAACCATATATTCGATATGATCCGATGCTTGACCCACCCTATTTCCGGAAGAGCTATAATGAAAAATGAGCTTCGATAACGACACACTCGATTTTGTGACGGTTGATGGCCTCCTTACCTATGGTGAGGCGCTTGCCCGGCGTCCGCCTGTGGAGGGAATCCAGTTCCCATCCCCTCCTGTGGACTCGAAGAACCGCCCACAGCGTGCCCAAGAGGCAATGGTGGCGATTAGGGGGCTGGTTCAACAAGCGCGAACAGGGTTTGCGAATGCTGCGGCTTACAAAGATGCCAGGCACACACTGATTCACCAAGCGTGCGGAGGAGATGCCTTAGTATTTTTTGCCGCCTGGAATCAATTACTCGCCCAAGGGGAACTTTCTTCGTTATTTCGCGCTCCCATTGGGGCCACAAAAAAACCCATTCGTCGTCGCCCAGTAGCCATCGTGCCACGCGAGCACATGACGCCACATTTGGCCGAGGGCCGTATTGTTCTGGATATCGGGGATGATCGATTCTGGTTGATGCCGCGGGATTTAAGTGGGCGAACACTGCTGTTCACCATGCGCCATGGAATCTCTCAAGTGGAAAGTAAGAAGTTTCGGGTGGGGCGTCGGTTACGCAACGTGTTGGACTCTGAACGGGGTTTTCCCAAGGCTGATGCCATTGGTACGGCTTTGGCCAGGACGCTCGGCCTTGTTGGGAGGCAATTGGATTTCCTTCAATTACATAATTACCTGGATGCTTCCTCCTTTGTGCATATGGTGAGCGCCAGTCCTAATACTCGACAGCTCTTTGAACGGGTTCGGGCCATCCTAGACCCAGAGACAGGCCGGGCCACAGAGCCCATCATCGAAGATGCGTTAGAATCACAAGACTTTGGATGGGCTACTGGTATAGACAAAATCGTGGAAGTCGAGGAAGCCGCGAAAGCCTTTGGCGTCGATACTCAAACGGCTCAGCGTCTGATTAAACATCCGCTGTACAGTTACCCAGGAGGGCACTCGTTCTATGAACTCTATGTGGAGTTGGTAGATCGGTTTCATCAATTAGGACAAGACCACCTGGGAAAAGTGTTGTGTTTGTATACGCACAGCTCGACCTTGCGGGCGCTCTTAATTTTTCTGGATCCTCGCCCGTTTAGTGAAGCCTTTTCCGAATTTGGAGGGTATAAAGAAGGGCAGGACAATGTCGTGCTCCTTACCTTTGAGCACGGGCAACTGTCAGGGTATTCCACCGCTGTGGGTCTTTCTGAACGGGAGCGTGCGGCACGTGAGGCCTGGGTCACCGTGGAACACACCCGCCGGGAGAAGGTGACGTTGAAACCACGCCAAATACGGAGGCTCGTCGCGTTGGTGTCTGGTGGGGATTTTGCGGGAGCTGGGGCGGCCTTGAAAGAGCTTCGCGTGACAGGGACCCGAATGGGCCTCGAAGTCTATTTTGTTCACCATGGATTCCTTGGATTGGCCAACAACTGGATTGAGTTGGTTACCGACGAAGAGTCACGTGGGATGAGTAACCATCCTAGCAGTCCGATTGGAAGCAGCCGGTTTGAAGATTTCAAGGGTGAGGGGGCTCAACTGACAGCCATGCATCACCTCAAACCCTATCTGCAGGATGGGGCCGTCGTGGTCATGGGTGGTGATGGTAGTCTACGTGGGGCCCGTGCCATCTTCGAACGGTTTGGCGTACAAGTCGTAGGTATTCCAGGCTCGATCGACGACAATCTCGCTGGAACGACGTCGCTGGGGCTTCATTCGGCGGTTGAGCTAGCCAACCAATCGATTGAATCGCTGAAAGCCACGAGCGCGGCTATGGGGAGTGTGTTTTTCGTAGAGGTCATGGGAGCAGGATCCGGACATTTGGCATTAACCTGCGCCTATCAGGCCAGAGCCGAAGGCCTGTTGGTCAATGAACATCCTGACCCTGATGCCTATATCGAGGAAGTCATTTTGGGAACTCTGAAAAAAACCTTGGGAGTCCGGAACAAAAGCCATCTGTTTGTTGTGGCTGAACGCACACCGCACCGCCATCATCCAGAGGGAGGTGTTCATGGCTTAACCAAGTATGTGGGGGAAAGAATAGCCCAATGGCCGCACCTCCAACCGAGATCCGGACACTTTCCCCTTTCCGTGGCCACCAAAGCCACCATCCTGGGTCATACCTTGCGAGGGGCGTCTCCGACCCCCATGGATAAAGCCATGGCGCAACATCTGGCATATGAAACCATTCGGCGCTTGGTCGAACAGCCCGAACACATCGTTGGATGCATGTTAGCCTACCAAGGTTCAGGAACCATTCAGCCGATCCCCCTGCATGCGGTGGCCCCCAAACCATTTGATTGGGAGCTCTTTGCGCGAATGCACGGAACGGAACTTTCTTAGTTCCAGGGAAGGACACCATTCCAAGGAAGTGGTGCTCCATAAGGTTACCCTCTCAAACAGTCCACTCCGGTTCCTCTCCATTTCCCCTCGCCCCCAATGGGGAGAGGGTGAGGGGGGTGTCGTCCTTATGCTGTTGGGGGTGTTGAATATTTCTCACACATCGCACATAAATGCATGAGGTCGAATCGATAGCAAGAGCTGGCGGGAATGTTCAAAAAAGTTCGTCCAGCAAGGCCGCAGCCATTTGGACGCGCGGAGCGTACATCGAGTACGTGAGCACGGCGAAATGGCGAGAACGCCGCTGGCGGCTTTTTTCAACATTCCCCTGTTGTAAAAACCTAGGCTTTTTCTTTCAGGCTATGTGAGTATGAGTCTAAACCAAGAGAAAGAGCTTCGGGTACTGAGTAGTCATACCCGCGGTTTGTGCCTGCCCCTGTGAGGTTTAGGCAGGGGGCGGGTATCCCTCTTTACCTCTTGGTAAGGGAAATAAGATCACGGATGGATTCCCGCTTATTGCTGGCGGGAATGACCGGGGGATGAGCTTCAACGTTCTCGTTTCCTACTTCCTCGTCACGTCGTCATACACTGAACAGAGAGATCAAACATTTGCTTTTACACCTTTTATTTCAGGGAATCGTGCGAATTTGAATCGAATCAACCCGTTCATGGGCTAACACGTCTGAAATAATCACCACTTTTTCTCCAGCGTGAAAATGTTCCCGGTCCTTTAAAATCCGAAAAGCCGTTTGCAACGTTTTTTCAGGATCTGAGCTAAAATTGATTCGGAAGGGAAACACCCCGCGATTAAGAGTTATCGTTCGCCGAGTTTGACTCCCGTTTGTAAAGGCATAGATATTCGTGGAGAAGGGACGACAATTAGCGACAGAAACAGCCATGAAGCCTCTTCGGGTAATCACGACGATACCTTTGGCGGGCAACTCCTCGGCAAGCTTGACTGCCGCAGCGGCCAATTGCTGTTTATCGGTCGTAATATGGAGATGCTTCGCGAATTGCAAGCCTGGAATCGCTTCAGTTTTTCTAGCAATGTTGCGCAGGTGCTCAATACATTTCAGCGGATATTTCCCGACGGTGGTTTCACCGGATAACATCACGGCATCCGCTTCTTCATAGATAGCATTCGCGACATCGGTCACCTCCGCGCGGGTAGGGATCGGGTTGTGAATCATGGATTCAAGGAGGTGCGTCGCCACAATGACGCGTTTGCCGGATTCAGCGCATAGCCGGACAATTTTACGCTGGACATTCGGTAAATCTTCCAGATTAATTTCGACCCCCAAATCTCCGCGGGCCACCATAATCCCATCCGCTTCCTGGATAATATCTTCCAGATTGCTGACGCCTTCCTGATCTTCAATTTTCGCAATAATTTTCACCTTCCCCACTTTGTGGCCCATCAGGTGTTTTAATTGGCGGATATCATCAACCCCTCGGACAAAAGAAAGGGCAATAAAATCCACATCCCGTGCCAGACCAAAGATAATATCTTTTTCGTCCTTTTCCGTAATGGCCGGTAAATTAACGCGGACTCCCGGCAAATTCACATGGCGTTTACTTTTTAAGATGCCCCCATCCAAGACACGGCATTGCATGAGATGACCAGTTTTTTCCAATATCTCAAAATTAATCAATCCATTATCCACGGTAATTTTATCTCCCACATTGACCGTCTCCAACAAATCGGCATAGTCGATGTGAATAGAACTTTCTTCCACATCCAGTGGTCCCCGCGCAGAAATGGACACAATGGAGCCACTCTGTAAATTCAGATCGTCAGACAAGTCTCCGGTCCGGATTTCCGGCCCTTGCGTATCCAACAGAATAGGGATAGGAAATTCGACCTTTTTGTTAAGGGTCTTGATGTATTGGATGACTTTGGCATGGGATTCGCGAGTGCCATGGGACATATTTAAACGAACAATGTCCATGCCCGCGTCATACATTTTTCGCAACATCTCATAGGATTCCGTTGCCGGGCCGATCGTACAAATCACACGTGTTTTTTGCATACGTCCTCTCTGGAATGGGAAGTCTTGGGAATGATGCCTATTGTGGCATAATTAAGCCGAGATGTCTGGTTTAGTCTAACAAGGAGAAGGTCGAGGTAAGCTCGAAATAGCGTGATTGTTGTATCTTCCGTCACCAGGTTCCCGTACAACGATCATAACGCACAACATAGCAATGAAGGTGTACAATCACAATTGGGAGTCGGCAGAAGGCGAGGTATCGTTTCTTAGGAGGAGAAGCACGTGAAACACCAGAGAACGTCTCTTAGAATTGACTTGGAAAAACAACTTAGAGCTCTCCTCTGCACGATAGGATGGCTAATGTTGCTGGCCCCGGTTGCTATGTGCAGTCACCGAGGAGCAGAGGACCACCAGGTTGTAGAGAAGCGTGACACAGGAGAGATGAGAGGCCATCCGATTCCTGGGGCCTCGTTTCAGGTATTTTTAGGAAAGGGCAAAGAGGATCGTGAAATGGTCACCTTGGATAAGGGCCAGGCAGAGCAGACAGTCAAGACTGTCGTGGAAGCCTTAAGCGAGATGGTAGCGCATCGGACACAACACAAACGATTCGATGAGGCGCTCACCAAAAAGGCGTTGAGCCAAGTCATCATCGAGCCCAGAGTCTTCAACCGTGATGGCAAAGAATTTTCGTTTCTGGTGGCACGAACCAAACAGAAGGGCCGAGTCAACTTGCTCATCAATGCCTCGGCACTCAAGGAACAGGGTTATCTCAATCATCCCGAACAACTGGTGCCGGTCTTGGCCAGAGAATTCCAATGGGTGGTGAGTAAAGCGGATACAACCCAAAAGCGTGTGATGGCGCTGGTCACAAGAGATCTCAAGAAGGCCCCAATTCACACGAATTTAGCCATTCGGAACATGTCAGGGAAAGAACGTGAGCAAGCACTTCAGGACTTGTTTCGTACCTATCTGACCACTGTAGACAACTATGAAAGTCTCAAAGATCATCCCTATTATGAGGTAGGGTCTATCAAAAGGATCTCACCAGACCAACCGGAGTCTACCATCAAGCTCTACGATATTCGTGTTCGTAAAGCGCTCCAAATCATTGTGAGCGAGCCCTATTTTCAGGAACACACCCCCAAGGCCACTAGAGCCTTGTTAAATGGGAAAATCTGGAACGTGTCCTATGTCAACATTGAGTCGCGAGATTGGGCCACTCGCACGAGGGTGGTTCCGAAGGATCAATCGGTAACCGTGGGAGAAAAGGCTCAACCCATCCAACCGGCTAAGGTTTTGGTCAATGTGCACCGGCTTGCGGCTCCCGACGATCCCTTTTATGCCGCAACCAAAGACTTGCCTATGGGGGCGCTTGCGGCAGACCAACTGGCGCGGGTCATTGCCTTGGAAATTGAAAATCAGATTATTGAAAAGTCGATGCGGGGCCACGTCGCCGCTGACGAACACTCCACCCCCAAGTAAATTTCTCCTCCCTTGTGAGCAACGGTTGCACCCTCCGTGACACCCAAAGCCAGGCTTCCAGCAGATAGAAAATTTAAAAAGTCCCCCTCCTTTATGAGGACGGGGACTTTTCTTGAAGAAAGAAAAGTCGGGGAGGTAGAAGCGCCAGAAATAGCGAGAGGCAAAATGGATGCTCTACCGTCATACAGGCATAAAAATGACGTCGTTCCTACAACAAGATCCGCGTAACGTTAGGTGGGCACTGAGTCTCCCTCGCCCCCACATTGGGGGAGAGGTTTCGTTCCGAAGAGGAACGAAAGGGTGGGGAGCAGATTGGGGCCTGATGACGCCTCCGGCCAAGCTTAATTCCTCAGTGAAATCTTCTGAAGTCTCATGCTTCTAGCCACCTTTCCATGAACGTCAAACATGTCTTCGTCTTATTCGGGCCTCAACCCATCGTCCCGATCATGTCTACCTGCTCCGTCATTGCCAAATTTTAAGAACAGCATAAGGGGTAAGATAATAGCCTACAACCGAGAGCACGATTCCCCATACAGCCCCAAACAAACCACTGACATAGACCCCGACAATGGGAAGCAGGAACACCACAAGGATCATGATCAGGGCGAGGTCCTTGTGGCCTTCATAAAAGGCTTTACGCTGATCACTCTTGAGCGAGTCGGCAAAAGATAAGTCCGAAGGGAGTGCCATGGGAGTACGAGAGCATCAAGAGACCGGTAAGACGTTCATGTCCGTAAGAAGTTCATGATAGTTGGGTGGACCGTGATCGGCAACGTGTGACTCTTCGCATGGTGTTGAACAATAAATTGTTGCTATCGGAGAGTAGGTGAATCTGCTGCATGCAGGGTGGGGGCAGGCATGCTCCCTCTTCTTCATGGCCTCAACCTGGCCTGACGGATTCCCAGCACGGGAATGTTGAAAAAAGCCGCCAGCGGCGTTCTCACCATTTTGCCGTGCTCACGTACTCGATGTACGCTCCGCGCCTCAAAATGGCTGCGGCCTTGCTGGACGGACTTTTTTGAACATTCCCCCCAGTAGCTGATATCGGTACTCCCTCGGGCATTTATGTGCAATGTGCGAGAAATATTCACCACGCCCAGCACCGTCAACGGGTGTTTTTCCCATCCACAGCCTTAGCCC
>JAZFZJ010000191.1:0-6954 GCA_036443915.1 Nitrospirales bacterium | reverse complement strand
GGGGAAGGCGGAGTGGGTGTTCTTCGGCAGCCGTTTCCAAATGGAAATGAGCCAGCGATTCCAAGACTGACGGGCCAGTATACCAGGCCGTTTCAGGACTGGATGCGATAATGTTGATGCCTTGTTTGGCACTCGCGGGGATGACGAATTGGGGAATGACGTTCAGTTGGGTGAGGAATTCGCGATATTCCTTTTCGATGGCCTGAAAGGTGTCTTCACGATAGTTCACGAGGTCCATTTTATTGACCACCACGGTTACTTGTTTGACTCCTAACATTGAGAGCAAGAGTCCGTGGCGTTTAGATTGCTCGCGGACGCCTTCCAGGGCGTCGATAACAAGGAGCGCGGCTTCGGCCCGGGCTGCGCCGGAGACCATGTTCTTTAAAAATTCTTTATGACCTGGCGCGTCGATAATAATGTATTGGCGGTCACTCCAGGTAAAAAAAGTCCTGGCCGTGTCAATGGTAATCCCTTGTTGCTGTTCTTCTAAGAACGCATCAAATAAAAAGGCATATTCAAACTCTTTCCCTTGTTGGCGACAGATGGCTTGAACCTTTTCAATCTTTCCGACGGGTAAGGTGCCTGTATCGGCATAGAGACGGCCAAGAAGAGTGGACTTGCCGTGATCCACATGTCCCACGATCACAATATTCATCCGCTCTTGGACGGGCGTTTCGTTGGGTTTGGTTTCCGTGACAGCCATCGTTACATGTATCCGTCTTTACGCAATTGTTCCATTCCCCGACCTTCGTCCTGTGCACGCCCAGCCCGCTCCGCAACTTTGGTGGCTTTCAGTTCGGTAATAATCTCGTCAACGGATTTGGCCGTTGATTGAATGGAGAAGGTACAGGGGGCGCACCCCAGGCTGCGATAGCGTGTGCCTTTCCCTTGATCCAGATAGAGATGGTCCAAAAAGGGAATGTTTTCTAGTTTGATGTATTCCCAAATATTAATCTCTGTCCAATCCAAGAGTGGATGGATACGAATATGGGTGCCAGGCGGAAAAGAAATTTTATATTGATCCCAGAGTTCGGGCGGCTGGTCTCGGAAATCCCAATCGTTGTTTTTATCCCGAGGAGAAAAATAGCGTTCTTTGGCACGAGTCGCATCTTCATCGGATCGAACGCCCAAAATAATTCCGGTGTAGCCCTTTTCTTCCAGAAGAAGCTTCAAGCCTTCGGTTTTCAACGCGGTACAACATGCGATCCGACCCTTCTCGTGGTTCATCCCTTCAGCCAGGGCTTTTTTGTTTTGACCCACAACCAAGTTCAGTCGCCATTCCCGCACGAGGCGATCACGGTACTCAATCATTTCGGGAATTTTGTAGCTGGTGTCCACATGAAGCAGTGGAAAGGGGATATTCCCAAAGAAGGCTTTCCGGGCCAGCCACAATAACACCGTGGAGTCTTTTCCCATGGACCAGAGCATGCCCAAGTTGTCGAAGTTTTTGTAGGCCTCGCGCAGAATAAAGACACTTTGGTCTTCTAATTGCCGAATGTGTTTCATGCGGGAACCACGGCTGGGGAAGAGGGCGTAGAAATGGGAGAAGTTTTCGTGTTTCCCTGGGCCAGCGTTTGGAAAAAGGCTCCGGCTTTCCCTGATTCCAGGGCCTCCTGTGCCAGAGGTGTGGCTTGGGATAAAGAGGCGGCCAACCCTGCCGCATAGATGAGTAAGGCGGCATTAAAAATGAGCCAGGCTCGTTGATCGCCTCGCTGGCGATTAAAGAGTAATTGGGTGATGAGGTGGGCCTCATGTTCGGGATTTGAAATTGTTGGTGTGCCTGGAGCACTTGTTTTAGAGCTCATGGCTTGGAATGGGCCAAAGTGAAATCCCGCATCTTCGGGACGGAAGGTCAGTGGGGAAATATGCCCATTTCGCAATTCACGGGCTGAGGAGGGTGCCGATACGGAAAGTTCTGGGAAGCCTTCAACGCCTTGAATGATCAGTGCGCGTGGGGTTCCCAGCATATCTAAGGCTTCCGCCATTTTATTGAGATAGGGGGGATGCGCGATGCCGATTACTTGAGAAGGTAATCGGGCTGGATTCAAGAGTCGCGCCACTTGATGTGCCAGATTTTGCAACCCGAATTCCCGACGAAGCTCCAAGAGTCGGGTTAAGGGCGCATGGTACCCTGCTAAATCCATATAGACCCAGGACTGTTTGGAAACATATCCAACCGCTTCTGATGCTGAACGAGCTACTGGGAGGTTCAAGGAATGAAGGACTCGCGGTAGATCACAGAATACTTGTGGAATTTCCACACCGTGCATAAAGATGCCCGCACCCGTTGAGGCGGCTACCAGTGAGGCTGCCACTATCATATGAAACGTATGATGTTTTTCCCCGTATAGAGGGAGGTCAATCATGTGTGTCGGAATAGGAATGTGGATAGGCCGTGCACAGGTGCGGGCGGTGGCGGTAAAGGCGGCCAATTCTGCAATGGATTCGGTCTTAATTCGCATGGCCATCAGGAATGCTCCCACCTGGCCGGCGGTAGCTTGTCCTTCTATAATAGACTTTAGGGCAAGCTTGGCTTCTTCCCAAGTCAGATCTTTAGCGCCCTTCAGTCCCTTTCCTATTTTGGAAATTAAATGGTCCATCCGATGAACATTGGTTAAAACGTCAAGATTTGGTCAGCCGGAAGAATCGCTTCCCTCCAGAAAGCTTCAGCCGTTTGCACTTCATCCAATTCCGGAATCAGTTCTTCGACTCTCACATCAAAATACTGTAAAGAATCCTTGCAGACAGAAAACTTTACATTTCCTGAATCTTTTATATTCTGCATGAATTTCGAGAGATCCGCTTTATCGGCTTGCCGAAACAAATCCCGAACAAAGGCCTCGCGTCCCCGATATTCAGAAGACATGGTCAGTTCTTTGATTCTGGTTTTGGTCATCCGGCCGGCAGCTTCGTCACGGAAAAAGCCACTGACTTCCATTTCGCTGGAAGCGGCAAGGGCTATCCATTCGCAGGCTTGAAGCAGGTTGTTCCATCCTCCTCGCGTAATAATAACCGCAACTTTTTTCACGGACGTCCTCCATTTTCTACTCAGTAGGGGTAAGCAATTTGAGGTGATCGATGACCAAACATCGGGGCGGCTGAATTACCGGTGAAGTCCGCATTCGGTCTTCACCGAACGTTTCCATCGTCCAGACCGGAGGTCATCTCCTGGCATAACCGGGGTGGTGCAATGCGTACATCCGATGCTGGGAAAATGCTGGTCATGCAATGGGTTATACGGTACGTTGTGTGCACGAATGTAGTCCCAAACCTGTTCCCATGACCATGTGGCCAAGGGGTTGAATTTGACGAGACCGAAGTTGGTATCCCATTCGACAATTCCAGCATTGGCACGAGTGGCAGATTGGTCACGCCTGATCCCGGTGATCCAGGCTGTGTAATTTTGGAGAATGCGGGACAGGGGTTCTACCTTGCGCAATTGGCAACATCGGTCGGGCTCACGGAGCCACAACGCTTCCCCAAACTGTGTGGCTTGTTCCGTGGGACTCAGTTTTGAGTTCACCTGGAGTATTTGGTCATCCTCCAACCCATAATGGGTGATAATCTTGTCTCGGAGGGCATAGGTTTCTGGAAATAAAAAATCGGTATCCAAATAAAAAAGCCTACTGCGTGGATTGATACGTAGCATCATATCGGCGAGGGCCACGTCCTCGGCACCAAAGCTACAGGCTAGGATGATAGTGGTTCCATACTGTGCCAGAGCCGTCTCAACAATTTTTTGAGGAGTTTGGTGCTCTAACGATTGATTCAGGGCGGAGAGTTCGTCAGGTGGAGGTGGCGTATTGACGTGTGCAGACATAACCATCTTTCTTGTTTAGGCTTCCACTTTCTCCACCAACACTCTGAAATGTTGTTCGTCAGGATCCATGGCTTCTTGCTGAAGGATCTTGTGCCCATCGTTTCGCAGGCTAACCGGGACGTTGCGAATGGGGTCCCCGGCATCCAACCAGACTTCCAACAGCTCCCCCTCGTCCATCATTTCCAATTTCAACTTGGTCTTCACGTAGTTCATTGGGCAGGCGACGCCTCGTAGATCATAGACCGGAGCGGCTGAAGCGGACGGTTCGGGATCGGGTTGCTTAATCTCAGTTTGAGAAGGAGGTGGTGTGGGAGTTTGACCCACCTCTTCGGGGACAAGCTTGAGGTCTTGGCCAATTTGTTCCGTTACTGTCCGACAGATATCCACGAATCCTTTGGTAAAGGCAATCTTGCCTTGAGTGAAGTCAGCAGAGGCCTCTTTGGTTCCCAAATCACCAAATTTTTTCGCAAGGTTGTGGTATTCCTCCGGCATGAGGCCTTTGGCCCTGATCATGTTGTCAAATTCCGCGAGCGTATCAGCATCCGTGTTGGGATCGATCCCTTCGGTGACCAGAATGGCTTTTGCTCCGGCAACCACCGCTCTGTAGGCCTTATTGATGGCAAAGGCATATTGATGTTTTTCAGCTAGCAGCCGGGATTGATAGAGTTCCTGTTCGGCTTCCAGGATGCGATTGTCAATCATCTCCAAAGCCCCACCCGCACATTCGCCTGGTCCCAGATCCTCGACGGAAAATTCCTCATCGGCTTCCCAGTCAACGTAAAACGTGGAATCATCCTGATAGGTAGGAAGGATTGTGTAGGGGATCAGTTCGTCTTTTAATTTGATTTTCCCGGTGTGATCGATGAACATTGAAAGGGACTCGCCGTCTTTGCGAGTTCGACGATACAGGTCCAGGAGATGCTGAATAGCGGCCGGAACGTTTTTAGCAGGAACTTTCACGATTAATTGAGCAATTTTGGCAGTCCCGTTGACCTGCCCACCCAAGTGCAATTCGTACACGGGGGCGATATGCTCCCCAATACGTTTGCCGACTCCGTGGAGACCTATTGTGGCAATATGATGTTGGGCACAGGAGTTGTGGCATCCACTGATTTTCACGTCGACCCCTTTTAAATCATCAGGGGTTTGACCAGCAGGGAATACTTCGGCTAAGGCTCGGGCTAATCCCTTTGAGGAGGTAATTCCCAGCCCACACGTATCTGTTCCTGGGCAGGCGACAATGTCTTCCACCCCCTCGGCTCCAGGATCGCCAAGCCCATGTTCTACTAACTCCTGATAAAAATGAGGCAGGTGGCTGTCAGGAATCCATCGAACGATCAGATTTTGATTGATCGTGGTCCGGATATTTCCATTGGCATAGCGTTCGGCAAGATCAGCCAACATGAACATTTGTTCAGACGTGATGTCTCCCGAAGGAAGTCTCACCACGGCGGCTTTGAAACCTGGCTGGCGTTGGGAAATGACATTAGTGGCATACCAGCGGTCAACCGTATCCTGGGACAATGGGGATCCATTCGTTGATGACTCGTTGGGATGGCTGGACCCATTCCCTCGGGACCCGGTGCCATTGCCGGATTTCGTGGGCATCACGAGAGGGGGATTATCGGGATACACTCCTGGAATCAATCCCAATTTTGTGGCGCCAGACTGAAGCATCGTGTCGTAGGTTTCTTGCCACCGCCGAGAGAATTCTTCAAAGCCTAATTTATCAAGGACAAATTTCATTCGAGCCTTACTACGATTTTTTCGATTGCCAAAATTGTCGAATACTTTTAGCAGAGCCTCGATAGACGGAATTAATTCCTCCATCGGGACGAACTCTCGCAGGACTTTGGCAAGGCGGGGCGTAGAACCCAAGCCACCGCCCACGACCATTTTGAAGCCAATCGTCCCCTCGGCATTCCGAGCGGCAAGCAGGCCCACGTCATGAATGGGAGTCAGGGCACAATCCTGCTTGCAGCCCGAAAAAGCAATTTTGAATTTCCGTGGGAGACTTTGATTCAACGGATTGCGCAGCAAATGATCGGCCACGGTTTTCGAGTAGGGTGTCACATCAAAGATTTCTCCAGGGCACACGCCCGCCAACGCACAGGCGGTGACATTCCGTACGGTATTGGCGCAGGCTTCCCGTGTGGTCATATCAACTTCCGCCAGCTTCCGCATGATAGTGCCTACTTGTGCAAGAGGAACAAAATGAAGCTGGATATCTTGTCGGGTGGTGACATGTCCGACTCCGGTAGCGTACGTATCGGCAATGTCGGCAACCTGTCGTAATTGATTGGCCGTTATACCACCAAAGGGAACTCTGATTCGGATCATTTGGACATCAGGTTGGCGTTGTCCATAAATGCCATATTGAAGTCTGAAGGGTTTAAACACGTCGACGGGAGTATCCCCCGATTGCAAGCGAGCGACTTCATCCTCAAAGGTCTCGATCTCCTCAATAATTTCGGGAGGAATAGGGACGGTGTGAATGGGAGGTCGGGTGGTCACTGGTGCCGTGCTCATAATAATCCTCCAAAGGTCAGATGGAGATCCTGGTCCATTGTCATTTTTCCGATAAATGTTGGGCGTCGGGAGTGAAATCGTTCATCTTCGGGAAAAGTTAAATATGATACATGACGCTGCGCCGGTTTTCGAGTTTTTGAGACTTCTCTACCAAAGATTGGATAGAAATAACCCGCAGGACTGCTTGCTCAGCCTCTTGAACTTGTTGCCAAATGTTTGAAAGTAAGGCGTGTGGCACGGATGGGCCTTCCGGATAGCTATTTGAAGAACCGTTCGGCAGCATGGGTTCTGACACCGCCCCGTTCAGCGAATTGACCAGTTCGGCCAGGGAAATCTGACTGGGATGCTGGGCGAGCGAATATCCCCCTTGAGCCCCTCGAAGGCTCCGAACTATCCCAGCTTGTTTGAGCCCCTGAAGGATTTGTTCGATAAATTTTGAGGGAATTCCTTGCCGTTTGGCGATAATTTTGGCTTGAAGGGGTATGGAGGCATCCTGCTTAGCCAATTCAATGGTGGCCATAATTCCGTAGGTCACTTTAATAGGAAATCGAGCCATTTCTAATCCATACTAAAACTATAGGAATAATATTAATACACCAGTTTGA
>JAZFZJ010000190.1:0-5335 GCA_036443915.1 Nitrospirales bacterium | reverse complement strand
CATCGAAGTAACCCAGTTTGCTCATCAGGTTGTCCGGTGAGAGGCCTGTGTCCTCATGGTCAAGGAAATGAAGGACTACAAATTTCCTCAAATCTTGAATGATTCAGCCATGTGGTTGGATCAGATTTTCCAACCAATTCCAACTAATATGGGGCTCTCCTAAAATGGGCAGTTTACATGGGCAAAATTCCTTTGGTAGGGATACGTGGGAAGGGCAAAATGGAAGTTGGTCAAAAATGGAATTCTGTGTGGGGTACAGAGGGCTAACCACGAATCTGCAAAACTTTGGGAACCCTCTGGTACGAGTGTATTCTTTCTAAAGAGGTCTTTTTAGGCGGGGGAAATGTCTGATTCTGCTAGTAGCATTCCTTCTTCAATGAGCATGATGGGAATTTGATCTCGGATGGGATAGACGATCGTTCCATCTTTCCGAAGAAGGCCTCCGTCAATTTTTTCCTTGACGGATTGGCCACCCTTCGTATTTAAGTCTCCCTTTGCAATCCGTTGGTTGAGTCGATCCACAACATCAGGTGCCAATAGACTAACCTCTTGTTTGGTCTCAGGGCAGCAGAGAATGGCTAGAAGATCCGCGGGTATGGTTCCTTTTTCATTTGGGGTTGTGGTTTCCACTCTAAGGTTCCTTTCAATACCAGGTTTTAGGGGAAAGGGGGGACGCTGTTTCAATCTAGCACCTCATTAGTATTGAGGCAAGAACCGAGGAAAAATGTTGAAGGGGAGGGTGAAAGGGAGTAGGGTGGAGCACGATGAGGTGTGGAAGAATTAGTTCATTATCGCTATTTCCCTATCGAAGAGAACACCTTGCTATCAAAGGTCGGATGATCTATTAATTTTGATGATAGCTATAATAGGTTCATAACTCTTCAACAACATGGCCTGCCTATGCGTTTTCTGTCTATACACAATCTCAAACGCTACTTCATTACGGGGTTATTCATCATTGTTCCGGCCTGGGGAACGATACTCATTCTCTATACCCTGCTTGAAGCTTTAGAACATTTGACCGTGGATCTCGTGTGGGCTATTTATGGGATAACCATTCCTGGTTCAGGAATTACTTTTTTTTGCCTCTTGGTCCTTTGGGTGGGCATGGGTACCACCTATCTCTTGGGACAACGGATTCATCAAAAACTGGAAAATTATTTAGAGCAAATTCCCTTCGTGCGTAGTATTTACCTCACCCTAAAGAGTATGGCTGATGTCCTTAAATTTCGTGAGCGGTTTGGGCAGAGCAAAGTCGTTGCCTTTCCGTTTCCTCGTGATGGGCTGTGGGCTCTCGGTTTTGAAATGGGCTTCCCTCCCCACTGGCTGCAAGTATCTCCAGAGGGACCGTTGGTGATGGTCTTCGTCCCGACGGCTATCCATCCCTTCACCGGTTATCTGGCTTTTGTTCCGGAGCGAAGTGTGAACCGCATTCAGTTGCGGCCAGAAGAAGCGATGAAAATGGAATTTTCAGCAGGACTTTACCGGCCCCCATTCGGTTGGTTAGCGCCAGCTAGGTTGCCAGCCAGACCCCACCCACCAAGCAAGCATGGTACGTAAAATTGAGCAGATTCAGGTCCGGCCGGCGACTATGGCTGACTTAGAAACTGTCGTGGCTTTTAATGCCGCACTAGCAAAGGAAACAGAACAGCGAGACCTGGACCTTTCGACACTGCGCGCAGGAGTGAAAGCCATTTTTCAGGATTCTAAAAAGGGATGGTATGCCATAGCGGAACAAACGATTGATTCTGGTGAGACGGAAGTGATGGGGCAGATTCTGGTTACCTTTGAATGGAGTGATTGGCGAAATGCTAACTTTTGGTGGCTTCAAAGCCTGTATGTGGGCCAAAAACATCGCCAAAAGGGTGTCTTTCGGCGGCTTTTTGAGTATGTGCAGACCCAAGCTCACGACAATCAGGAGGATATTTCTGGGTTTCGTTTGTACGTGGAGCAAGAGAATGATCAAGCGCATCAGGCCTATGCTCACCTCGGGTTTCAAGAAACAGTGTACCGGATGTATGAAAAAAAATTGTCCGCGCAGCACGTTTCTACCCCTTCATCAGCGTCATAAATACATGATCGCGATTTCCCACCCTGAGAGTTGAGAAAATCAGGAATCCCTAACATGCCTCGACAAATTGAACAGATAGCTTGGGTGTGTCTTCTGAGCATTACGCTGTTGCTGGCCATAGGAGAAGGTATCTCCGCTAGGCAGGCCGAATCGATCGGAGTCACGAGCCAAACGGAACAACGTCCGCATGTGAAAGATTTGGGAATTAAGATAGGAAGGTATGAGTCTGGGGAGTGGAATGCCATCACGGATGTGCCTGGGGTCAAAGTGGGACACGGGACACTTACAGAGGGCAAGGGGGCCTTGCATCCAGGTCATGGACCGGTTCGGACAGGGGTCACGGTCATCATCCCACGAGACGATGTGTGGCATCACAAGGTGCCTGCTGGAGCTTTTGTCTTAAATGGGACAGGGGAAATGACAGGCTTAGCCTGGGTGGCCGAATCAGGGTTTCTGGAATATCCCATTGCCCTGACCAATACATTAAATGTGCCTCGGGTGGTTGATGGGGTTATGAACTGGATGATTAAGCAGTATCCGGATATTGGGATTACCGATGATACCCTCACGCCCGTCGTCGCCGAGTGTGACGATAGCCGCCTGAATGACAGTCAAGGGCGGCATGTCTCGCCAGAAGATGTCGTTAAGGCGTTGGAGGAGGCTACAACGGGGCCAGTGCAAGAAGGGTCAGTGGGAGCCGGTACCGGAATGGTGTCCTATCAATTTAAAGGAGGCATTGGCACAGCTTCTCGAGTTCTCCCATTTGATGAAGGGGGGTATCATCTGGGCGTACTCGTGAATGCCAATCACGGGCGTCGGCAGGAATTAACTGTTGCCGGAGTGCCAGTAGGCCAAGTATATGACAAGAAAGTGAAAGAGATGTCTCAAGAAGGAGAGATTGGGGCTTCTCCAGTATTCTTAGATCCTTCGCCACCTCAACAACGACAAGATAGCGGATCGATCATCATTATCATTGCTACGGATGCCCCGCTGGATGCTCGACAACTTATCCGTCTTTCCCGGCGGGCCACCATAGGATTGGCTAGAACAGGATCGATCTCTCATCATGGTAGTGGCGATTTTGTGTTGGCGTTTTCCACAGGCAACATCATACCGCATTACCCGAAAGCCCCAACGTTTTCTATGACCCATCTCGCGGATACCCACCTAAACCCCTTGTTTCAAGCCACAGTGGAGGCGACTGAAGAAGCCATCCTCAATGCCTTGTTGCAAGCAACGACAGTAACCGGAAGAGACGGACGGCGATTTGAGGCAATTTCCATTGACCGGCTCCGTTCAATTTTGGCGGCCTATCCTTTACCGGCTCAGTGAATCCACCCAGGATGAAGATGGAAGGGTCTCCTTTCGAGGGACTCGATAAAATATCTAATACGATTCACACTCTTTCTTTCCAAATGGATCTTTCATGGACAGGATTTGGCGCGGATTGCTAAACTCGGGATCAATTAAATAATGATGCAATGTCATGTTGCCGTTTCCCAAGATTCCAATCCCCAAGTGGCCGCGCAAGCGGTATCTCAATCAGTCCGTCAGGTGGTAGGCGGCTCTGGTTGTGATCTAGCCTGTGTCTTTTTTTCACCCCATTTTTCTTTCGATGCCCAAAGCCTGGTAGAGACCATTCGTCAGAACTTGGCTCCGCGGACATTAATTGGGTGTATGGGGTCTGGCGTAATTGGCGGAGACCAAGAAATTGAAGAACATCCGGGCTTGGTGCTTTGGGGCATTCACCATCCTGGCCTACAGGTCGTGCCTCTAACCTTAACGCCAAAGAAGGATGGCGAGTCCCTATCCTTGGAGGGCTGGCCAGAAACCTTAAAACCCTATCCTTCTCCTCGTACATTTCTCTTGTTTGCCGATCCCTTTTCGACACCAATTGACGAATTATTTACGTTGATAGACCACCGTTCACCAGGATCCTCAGCAATCGGCGGTATTGCAAGTGGTGGTGCGATGGAAGGCGAATCTCAGTTGGTTTTGAACGACAAGATTATGAATTCTGGTGTAGTAGGGGTGGCCCTTCAGGGAGGAGTCGAAATTCGGACAGTGGTGTCCCAAGGGTGTCAACCCATAGGAGAACGATATGTGGTCACGAAAGTAAATCGCAATGTGATTCAGGAACTAGGGGGAATCCCGCCGTTAGAACGTTTGGAGATGACACTGAAAACGTTAAGTGAAGCGGAACGGCAACAAGCTGCGTATGGTTTACAAATAGGGATTGCGATGGATGAACACCAGGCAGAATTTGGGCAAGGGGACTTTTTGATCCGTGGGTTGTTAGGAGCGGATCGGCAATCGGGGAATCTGGCCATCGCCGAATTTGTTCAAGAAGGCCAAACGATTCAGTTTCATGTTCGGGATGCCCAGGCTGCTGGCGACGATTTGAATGGGCTCCTAACCCAAGAACGTATGACAAATCCTCGCCGGCTGCCTCAAGGAGCTCTGCTCTTTAGTTGTCATGGACGAGGACAGCGTTTTTTCGAAGTTCCACATCATGATATAGCAGGGGTGCATCGTCACATGGGTCCTCTGCCCCTTGCGGGATTCTTCGCCGGGGGAGAAATTGGCCCGGTTGGGGGAAAAAATTATTTACATGGCTATACGGCTAGTATCGCGTTCTTTTACGATGGCGTCTCTTCCGAATCATAACCCGACTTTTGAACACCAAGACAAACCTTTTACAAAATCCTTTTTTCAACGGAGTGTGAATATGAAGACGAGTTTTGTGTCAGCATCACGTTATCTCCAATCATCCTGGTTCGTGAGTCTATTGATCATTTTCACCGTCAGTGTAGCCCTGTTTCCTATTTCCGCGCCCGCGGAGGAAAGTGAGATGGTGACCACTGCGTCAGGATTACAATATGTCGATATTGTGGTCGGATCAGGCCGAGAAGCTCATGCGGGAGCCACTGCGGTCGTGCATTACACCGGCACGCTTACGGATGGAACAAAATTTGATAGCTCCAAAGATCGGAATCAACCCTTTCCTTTTGCGCTGGGGGCTGGCCGAGTCATTAAAGGTTGGGATGAAGGGGTGGAAGGGATGAAAATCGGCGGCACTCGGAAATTAGTCATCCCTCCCCAGCTGGGATATGGTTCTAGGGGGGCCGGAGCGAGTATTCCTCCCAATGCCACGTTGATCTTTGAAGTGGAACTCTTAGACCTTCGGTAAAGATATCCTTGTGTGGTCCTTCACGAATGTTTTTGTTCCCTTAGTGGCTTCGGGGCTGTGACTGTACATAAAGG
>JAZFZJ010000189.1:0-5015 GCA_036443915.1 Nitrospirales bacterium | reverse complement strand
GGGAGGGGGGTAGGTTGGAATGGAAATAAAACGACCAAAATTTTGGGAAAACATGAATATGAATGATCTGGCCAGGAATTTTTTTGAAGGCCTCTTAATTCTGGTGCCCGTAGTGACGACCCTCTATGTGGCCTGGCTCGTGCTTCAAGCCATTGATGGGTGGTTGAATATTCCTATCCCTGGTGTAGGCTTATTCGTGACGGCGGTTCTAATTACACTGACTGGTCGATATGCCTCTACCGTGTTTGTCCAAAAAATCGTGGATACTATGGAAGGAGTCTTGATCAAAGCTCCCTTCGTCAAATTGCTCTATACCTCGATTAAAGATCTTATCGCCGCCTTTATGGGGGAAAAGCGACGCTTTGATCAGCCAGTATTAGTCTCGCTATCGCCGGGCGGGCATGGTGAGGCCGTGGGATTTGTGACGCGGACCGATTTAGAATTTCTGGGTTTGCTTGATCATGTGGCGGTCTATCTCCCGCAATCCTACAATTTTGCCGGGCATTTGTTGGTGTTTCCCAAGGAGCAGGTTCGTCCCTTGGAAGCAGAAAGCACCGAGGTCATGGCGTTTATCGTCTCGGGCGGCGTCTCCGGTGGCCCGCATACCGAAGGGGCACCGGCGTTATAACCCACTCCAAGGTGAGTCGACCATTGGAAAACCCGCCGAAACGATGAATGGGAAAGATGCCATAGGCCGTTGGCCAAATAGGCTGTAAAGAAGGTTTTTCCGGCAAGACCCTATAATCGATCCGTTCACAAAGTCCCATATGGGACCGCTGAATAATAAAAAATTTCCTCAACATCGAACACGTTGGGAAAACCCTATCTAACATCAAAAGGAAAAGGGAATGTTCAAAAAAGCTCGTCCAACAAGGCCGCAGACGGTTTGGCGCCCGGAGCGTACGGGTCAGTACGTGAGGACGGCAAAGCGTTGAGAACGCAGTTGGCGGTTTTTTTCAACATTCCCCATATCTATACCAAGGGAGGTTTGTAATGCCTGGTACGGAAACCATGACTGCCGAGGCTATCTTAGAGCAGGTGAATAAGAAATTTGGATTCATCCCCAATGTGCTGAAAGAACTCAGTGCGAGTCCTCCGGCCCTGCACGTGTACCTCAGCGGGCAAGACGCACTGGCCAAAGGTGTGTTAACCGCCAAAGAACAGCAGGTGGTGCAGTTGACCGTGGCTGCCTATAACGACTGTCATTATTGCCAAGCGGCCCATCAATTTCTGGGCAAGACGGTTGGGATAAATCCTGAGGATCTTGAGGCGATTCGCGAAGGGAAAAATCCAGGAGATGCTGCGGCGGCTTTAGTCCATCGGGTTACCGTGGTGGTTCTTGAAAAACGGGGATGGGTGGATCAAGAACAAGTGACGCAGTGGGAAGGTGAAGGCCTAGCGCGGCAAAAGCTGTATGAAATCATTGCCTACATTGGTCTCAAAACCATCACCAACTATGTCAACCACATCGCCCAAACCCCGGTAGATGAAGTATTCAAGACTTTGGAAAAGGAATAGTGAAAAGCTTCGAATATGTCAGTTTTGGCATGAATACCAAGCTGTTGCCGTAGGTACTCAGGTCCCCCTCTTTTAAATTCATCCCCCTTGAAAAAAGTAAGTTTTTTAGATACCGAAAGGCCGGAGGAGTTTTTTGACCATACGAGTACCATTGCCTTGAAGTTTGGGAATAGTAGGGTGCTGATTCGGGGGGATCGGCGGCTCAGGGAGTGAACCGGATGGCATTGGGTTTCGGGTGGAATCAGGCCGTCTGAAAGAGCGCGCATGGCTGCGCCAGTGACTGGGGCGGGTCTCGGGTGGGCAAACCCAGATGGGGGAGAATCTTGGCGATCACCGTGGGCTCTTCGATCGCAGCAATGAGCGGCAATGGGCCACCGCACTGAGGACAGGCGGCCAGGTCGATCGCGAACTCCCGTTTGAGCAACTGCGCCAAGCTCAGGCGGGACCGCGTTGCGGGAGGTAACGTGTCGTGCTCTGCTGAGGAGGCAGGTGCCTGGCCGGGCTCACCTGGGACGATCTGGGATCGGAGCGTGGCATTGGGCGCGAGTACGCCATGGAAGCGAATGAGATGGAGCCGGGGTCGCGGGACAAGCGCAGCCAGGGGTAGCAAATCCTAATTCTACTCGAACCGCCTTAGGATTCTGAATCTCCGAAGTTTCGACCTTTGAAATGTGATCTTGCACGACAACTTCAATTCCCTCCCCAAAAAAAGAAAAAGGATGACGCAAAAATTTCGACCAGCTGTAATCTTTCAAAAATCAGTCTGTTCTTCTCTTAGTTGCAGGATACCATTGTAAAGGAAAACTAAATAGATGCTGTAAAACCCCTTCAAAAGAAACAAAAACTCCGCTCTTCCATTCCTTGGTACAAGCTGGGAAAGCACAGTTCTTGGCCAGAGCCTATTCATTGTATACCAGTCTAGCAAAAAGATTATTGTTTTTTTTAGAAAAAAAATTTCCCCCTAGAAAGTGCCTCAATATATCTGGCTTTTGGGTTTCTAATAACCACCCATCAACAGAAAAAATTTTATGGGACAATTTGAGATGAAATTGCCGTCCGGGGGAATTCTCCAATTCTTGGAATCGGAATCTTATCCAACTCCCATTTTTTTGACCATTAAATGAAACGTGCCCCTTTCGAATAATATGTGTACTTTGAACGCAGAGATGAAAATCAAGGCAAATCCCAGCTTCTTCTAGAGGAATACCAATGAAGATGTCGATCCCCTTCCACCTTGCACGGCTTGGAACAATAGAATACCGCAAAGCTTTCTTGAGTCGTACCCTTTTGGCTAGAGGACTCCCAATATTTTCGATGACCTCAGAGGTTGGACTGAAGTAATAACTCAAATTTCGTGAATGCGTGGCCTTATCCCTCACACCAATTCGCCATACTAACTGTTGCCAGACCGCATTCGTGAGGTCTTGCTTATGCACTGTTTCTAGCAGCTTTTTGGCTCCTTTCTTCAGAAAGGGAACTAATTTAGGATTCTCAATTAACCGAGAAATGGTTCTCTCCCATGCTTCCGAGGTATTTTCCGTGAACAGACAGTGGACACCATGAATCAGGGTCCTTTCATAGGCAGGGACCTTTGAGCAAATCATTGCGGCCTCACACCACGCATAATCTCGAAATTTGGTCGCCTGCTTTGCTGCATTGAATGGAGTATCCGCTAAGGGAGCTAAGCCGATATCCCACCGACGACTTTTGAGAAGTTGCAAACTTTCAATATATGAAAGAGGTGTACTATGGGAAAAGTCGAGTACACTTTCCAACGTACCAATTGGTGTTCCCGAAATGACCTCTAGAATCACTTCTTTCCCATATTTCTTTTTAATATTTTGTAAGGCTTCTACTACCCATGGCTCCTTGATAGCTGTATTGCCCCCAAAAAAACCAATGCGAGTCCGAGGTTCAATGGATTGCTGATTTTTTTCATATGTTTGGGGTAATCCTGGGAGTTCAAAATTAAATCCGTAGGGAGACTCTAGAACCGCGTCGTTAAATTTTCGACTTAGGTCCACAAGTGGTGGAGTAGAGGCCATTACCAGGGAACTCTCCATAAGAAATCTCCTTCTAGCATCTTCCACACTGCTATCGTGGCAATAATCCCCCAAAGGAGTTCCTTTTTCAATGGCAAAAAAATCATCGTCCCAAGCACTTATGACGGGAATACCCTTATCCCTGGCACTATCGAGCAACCAGATGTTCTCGGGTGCAAATGCTCGCATAATAAAGATCCCTTCTGTCGAATCAAGGAGGGCATCGTGAGCCCTCAGGGGATCAGTAAAAATATACTCAACCTGATTCTGCATTTTTAACTCAGAAAACGGTTGCAAAAGTCCAATAGCAGCGGGGGAGGTCTCTTCATGACCGACAAGAAGCAATTTAGGTTTCGCCCATGCCCTATATTGTTTCTGCATAGCGAGGACCGAGAACTCCTGCAGAAATTGGAGCTGCATACCCAATAATGAATAGGTACTCGAAGCCTCCTGAAGAGCTCCTTGAGCAATAGTTTTACGAATGTCATTATTTTCAATCATTGTGCAGATTGCCGAATGAAACCCTTCTTCGGTATGCGGAAACAGAAATCCAGTTTCCAAATGTCTAACGCAATTCGAATAGACTGGCATATCCGAATACAGCCCAGGTATGCCTAGTCCGGCGAATTCCCTAAATTTATTATTTGTTTTTCCACGATTAAAAAACGTATCTTCCAATGGAGCCAACCCGATGGACCAAGAAGCTTGACGCAGAAATCCATGATAGGAAGCAAGGTTTTTAAAATTCGGCATGTAGCGAACCTGCGGGTGGCCAGAAAATTCTTCGGGCATATAGCCCACAAATTCGGCTCGTACATGAGAATAGGCATCTAGTGCTCTTAACAGGGGCGTTATAATAGGCTTCCAATCAAGATGATGGGAAATGGAGCCACCAAATCCAAGCACACATTCAGCACTACTGTCCGTTTCATCCTTTTCCAAAGGACTCCAATAATTTAGCTCTACAAAACTTGGCAACCGTCCGACTCGGGCATTAGCATTAAGAGATTGGTAACGCTGTTTCATCTCTTCCGTAAAGAACCAAGTAAGATCCGCCTCTCCAAAGAGTGTTTCATAGGACAACATATTCTCTGGTTGATGATGAACTTTCCCAAGAGGGCTTTGTGGATCCAAAGCACGAAAATCATCGTCAGTGGAAACTATGGTCAATTTATCCAAACGCTTAGCCAATCTTAGAAGATCTAAGGATTCGGGTGTGAAACATCGAAGGAAAAACACCACATCCGCCTCTTGAACGGCCTTCTGACGATCTGTAAAAGATGAAGTAAAATCATCTAAACCACAATAGAGGATGGTCCCTTGCTGAACCATCCCGGAAAACGCCATATCCAAGATGAGAGAACTTGCAATTTTCCCAGGTGTAAGCAATAAAAGACGCATTATGGGAAGAGAGTTGTTGTTCAAGTTATTACTCCACCAATTAAATCCTGTGGG
>JAZFZJ010000188.1:0-2155 GCA_036443915.1 Nitrospirales bacterium | reverse complement strand
TAGCTATTCGTTGTGGGCACGGCACGGTTTGTCAAGGTCGCGTCCTCAATATCAGCACCAAAGGGATGTTAGTGGAATTTCCTAAAGGGCAGCTTCCACCGGTCCAAGCCGATGCCAAGGTCTCCGTAAAGCTGCGCTATCTTGGCGATAGTGTCTGGTTGCCAGGTATCGTCCGGCATTGTCGGGGCAATAAAATGGGCTTCTTTTTCCCAGCCCTCACCAACCAACCCACCCGATCCGTCAAGCATCCACTCACCGTGGTTTTACATTCCCTCTCCAGAGCCGCCGTGACTTCATAGCCTTCGCGCCAATTGGTTTCCGTTGCCTCCCCTAAAACACTAGTACGTTTCTTACCGGGACCGATAGATTCCAGCCTGAAGCCTATAGGAATGACGTGGTACTGAGATGACAGGTACTCAGTAAATCCGGGCTTACGCCTGGCTGGTCCTAGAGGGAGTATGTCGCCGGGTCTTGGGGACCACGGAGAAGCGTCGTGAGGATGTGGTAGTTTTGGGAAGGGGTTGTTGTATGGCCAGGGTACATTCCATTCTGGGACGGTCGGCATCCAGATCTTTAAGGAGATGAATGGCAGTGATACGGTTGTCGTTTAACCCAATGGCCTGGCAAATGGCATCCTGCGCAATTTTGAGTCCACCATCCAGGTCTCGCCGCAGAGTGGATTTGAAGAAAAATCTGAGGGAGAGGCTGAGGGAGTGTGTTTCGAGTTGTTCTAAAAAGTCCCCTCGAAGGGGTGATTGGCGTAGGACGGCCGAAAGGTGTTTTCCCACAGCGATCTTGTATTGCCGGCCTGTGGAGGAGAGGACCCGTCGTCCGTTGACGGTGGCATATTGATGGTTGATGCTGGGGGGGAGTGGTAGTACGACAAAGAGTGCGTTGGTTGAGAGGAGATCGCCGCCGAGATTGGACCAATCGCTTCGGCTGTCGGATGCCCTGGCTTTTCGTCGATGACTGGGGAGGAGAACAAGGCTGCCCTTCCCCTTGGATTGTGACAGCTTGGGCAGGGTGGGAATACGAATGGGTCTCAACGAATTATCATTCTGAACAGGACGATGATGATTGTGAGAATCTTAGTTTAGTGAAGGGGGCCTTATAGGAGACTTTGAATTTTGCCCATATTTTGTTCAAACATTTCTTCGTTTTGGTGTACAAACCGACGCCACTCCGAGGGGTTCCACACTTCAAGGCGGTGGAACATCCCCACAATCACCACTTCTTGATCCTCATCCACAGGGATAAGTTTGCGTAACCGGCCTGGGATCAAAATTCGTCCGGCCTTGTCCATTTCAGATCCCGAGGCTTCAGAAACCATGTGGTACATGAAAAGGCGGCGTTGGTCTTCATCCAGTGACTGTTTGGCGCGGGCTAAAATGCTCTCCCATTCTGGATTGGTATAGGCCACGACCGGCATATCCTGCCCTTTCAGGAACATGAGGCTATTGCCTTGGGTTTCAATTTCGGCCCGAATGGGGTTGGGGACGACAAACCGTCCCTTTTCGTCAATTTTACAGTAGTATTGTCCAGCGAACATGACGGATCTTCCTTTCGTGGCCCCAGTCTATCCGACCGTGAGTGTAGCTTACCGAAAGATTGAGGAAAGTCAAGTCGTCTCCCTTTTGTGAAATGGCTAATCTTCGTCCGGAACCGTCATCCCCATATCGTCATGGTCCATTGATTCCATGGCTTCGTCCATTTCGTCTCCCAAGTCTTCGCCCATTTCTTTACCCATTTTTTTCATGAAGCGCGCCATACTCTTTGGGTCGTTTTCGTCTACGTCTCCAAAATTGCTGGGATCGGCTAGGGCTTCCATTCGGGCTTCTTCCGATTTGGGTGCGGCAAACCGGGACATGATGCGTTCCAAGTGAGCACCCTTGCAATGCTTGCAGGCCAGTGATGGAGTGTTGGCGTTAAGAATTAGGTACGTGTTGCGTTTTCCGCAATCTTCACAACGATATTCATAGATGGGCATGGGTTTTGTTCTCCTGATCGCAGTATACGACATGTATATATGGGAATGTTGAAAAAAGCCGCCAGCGGCGTTCTCGCCATTTTGCCGTGCTCACGTACTCGCTGTACGCTCCGCGCGTCAAATTGGCTGCGGCCTTGCTGGACGGACTTTTTTGAACATTCCCGCCAG
>JAZFZJ010000187.1:0-3359 GCA_036443915.1 Nitrospirales bacterium | reverse complement strand
CCATCTGCTTGAGGAATCGATTGGCTTGTATACGAATAGTCAAGTAGGGAAACTCAGCGTGAAGGGCAATGTGCGATAAGGTGCACACGGGATTTGCTGTATCCGATCTTGAACCGCGAAATGACGTGAAATCATGCGAACCGGAAAAGGCAGCCATGGCCTGCTGGATAGCTTGGGTGTCTAGGGCATAGGGAAAATGCCAGACCCGGTGTCGATCAATCGCTGGTCGAGACGTTTGCATGCAGATGCGATATTCGTAGATTTTCTCTTTGGCACTGTAACGTGCATGAAAGTCATCGGGAACCTGTTCGCAGGATAGGACGGTGATATCGTCGGGGAGATAGTTATTCATGGCCAGGGGCCATTTGGAGATGGGGAGAGATTTGTTAGATTGAAAGCTCACGACTTGACCCAGAGCATGAACCCCCGCGTCTGTCCGTCCTGCTGCCACCACTGGAATTTTTTGTTGAGCAATCTTGACAATGGCTTCTTCAATTTTGGCTTGAATGGTCGGTTGGTTGAGTTGTCGTTGCCAACCAGCATAGGCTGTGCCATCGTATTCGAGGGTCAGTTTGATAGTTCCCATGATTGCGGCGTACCTCTGAAATCTTTACCCCTGAAAGATCTTGAAGAAACACGTTGAAGATGGTAGCGGATGGTGCGCTAGAAAAAAAGGAGGGACTCTCAACTATCGAAATAGGGAATGAAGGACAACGACTACCGGGAAGCGGTTTGAAGGGGAGTAATGTAGGCTTTTATTCCTTCGAAAATACCTTGGGCCATTCGCTTTTGGTAGGTAGAACTGGTGAGGAGTTTTTCTTCAGTTGGATTGGAGATGAAGGCGATTTCCGTTAATATGGCCGGCATCGTGGTCATACGAAGCACGAAGAATGGTGCCGTTTTGACTCCATGATCTTTGATTTTATAAAACGGTTTTAAATATTTCACCAGCGCTTTCTTTGTGGTCCAGGCAAATTCTAGGGAGTCTTCGAATTTTTTATCATGGAGTTTATCCGCTAAAATAAATTGCCATTCGGGTGCGTTATCTTCAAGAGGGGTGCCGTTTTCCCGAGCAGCGACTTCTAGAGCACGAGGATCACTGGCTTCCCCGAAGTGATAGAGCTCCAACCCTTTTATAGATCGTTTAGGATGAGAGTTGATATGTATGGAAATAAATAAGTCGGCCTTGTGTGTGTTCGCAAAGGCTGCCCGATCTTCTAATTTCACGAAGGTATCTGATTCCCGAGTCATGAAAATTTTCGCAGAGGATCCCTTCCTGAGGAGCTTTCGTAAACGATTGGCAATCTTCAAGACGATGTCTTTTTCCCGCGCCCCTTTTCGTCCTAATGCACCTGGGTCTTTGCCTCCATGTCCAGGATCGATCACAATCACCATATCTCGTTTGGGGGGAGGGAGTGGTGGTGTTGGGGCGGAGGCTGGAGGGTTGGGTGCTTTAGCAAGGGTCTTTGGCTTTTTGGCGACTGTGGAGGAAGGACCGGGATACAAATCCAGAACGATGCGATGGGGCTTGTGCAATATATACCATTTATACCGCTTCCAATTTTTTGTGGGGATCGTGAGAAGAACAGACCCCTTTGGGGTGGCTGAAACCTGTATAGTGAGGGGAAACGTCTTACCGGTTGTTTTCGTAATGAGTTTTTTTCGTATGGTGGTATTGGGAAGCTCTAGCTGAAATTCTGTGGCGGTTCGGCGGTCATGAGGTGCCGGCTTCATGACATGGGTGAGATCCAACACTACCCGGGTGAATTTTTTATGCCGATGAGCACGAATGTTGCGGATGGTCGTGGCTGATGAACGGTTTCCCACAAGGGACACATCTGCGGATTGCTCCCAAGGGGAAATGGGGAGAAGTCTGCTTCCTCCTTCAAAACCCGTAACGGGGGTTGTCAGGAGCAGTAGGCCGAGACAAGAATAAAGGAAAAGATTTTGATAGGAAGGCATATAGAATCTAGTCGTTTATATATTTTTTCGCAGATGACGGGGATCTTGTCAAGTGACGAGGTGTTGGAATCCTGGTTAATGCCCGATAAACTGGTCTTTTGGTTCGTTGAGTGGTAGGCAAAAATTGCAGCGATCATTCATGCCAAAGCATCTAATCATTGATGGGTACAATGTGTTAGGGGCCCTGGGGCTTCCTCCGAGCCAAGTGGTGGGGTCGGGGGAGGCGCATCGTGAGCAATTCATTGCGCGTCTGTCCCTGTATGCGCAAACGATTCATTGCCGCATGACGGTGGTTTTTGATGCCTGGCGACAAGCCGGGGGGATGCGACACACCAGTCATCACGCCGGGATCACGGTCATGTATTCGGCACAGGGGGAACGAGCCGATCAGATCATTCAGCAACTTATTCGGTCCTATGGAAAGGAGGCGGCGGTGGTGTCTTCGGATCTTGAAATCACCAATGTCGCACGGGCCTTTGGCGCCTTCGTGATTGGATCGCAAGAATTTTCCACTCGGTTACAACAGGGGAGCCGATCACCAGCCACGGGTCGTTCATCCCGGGGAACACGAGACGGAAAGGATGACGATCTGGAAACAAACATGCGGGGAAAAGAAAAAAAAGGTAATCCCCGGAAACTTCCCAAAAAATTGAGACAACGGAATCGAATTATGAAGAGATTTTAAACAGACGCTTGGCGTTATGGGTTGTCAACTCAGATATCTGGGCTAGGCTGTTTCCGGAGTTTTCATACTTCAGTTCGGCAATGTGTTCTGCGACGAATTTGACAAAGGCCGACTCATTTCGTTTTCCTCGGAAGGGGACAGGGGTGAGATAGGGCGCATCCGTCTCAATGAGCAACCGATCATCGGGGACGGTGCGAACGACCTCTCGGAGAAGCGTGGCATTGCGAAACGTGATAATTCCTGAAAAGGAAAGATAAAATCCGAGGTCTAAGGCTTCCTTCGCCAACCATGGATCTCCCGAAAAACAATGAAACACGCCTCCGATGTCTTCAGCCCGCTCTTCCTTGAGAATCGTGATGGTATCTTCTTGCGCATCACGCGTATGGATCACCAAGGGGAGCCGCAGGGATTTGGCTAAGGCAATTTGTTCTCGAAAGCGTAATCGTTGGACGTCTCGTGGGGAATGATCATAATAATAATCGAGGCCAATTTCCCCGAACGCCACAACCTTGGGTTGCTCTGCTAATTGTCCCAATTCCGAATACCAGTGAGGTTCAATGCGTTTCACTTCGTGCGGATGGACCCCCACGGTGGCATAGACATTGGGACGCTCGGAGGCTAAAAGGACGGCAGCCGTGCTGGTGGAGAGGTCACAGCCAATGGTAATAAACGCATCCACACCCGCCTCCTCAGCCCGCTGAAAGACCGCGTC
>JAZFZJ010000186.1:0-10965 GCA_036443915.1 Nitrospirales bacterium | reverse complement strand
AGAGGCCAAGGATATTCTTCAACACTATAAGATTTGGACAAAAATTCCTCAGGCCGTTCGGCGCCATCTCCAAGAAGGTATTGGTGGGCAAACTCCCGAAACCCTCAAGGAAAATAGCACAATTTTGCGACGAGTCCACCACCTCGTCTTGGCCAATAACCACCGGGCTATCGACGCCGTCGCCAAAAAAGCGAAAGGAATCGGGCTTCATCCGTTTATCATCCCAACCCCGTTACAAGGGGAAGCCAAAGAAATTGGAAGTATTCTGGGCCTCATGGCCAAAGACCTTTGCGAGTTTGGCAATCCAGTTTCCCCACCTGCTTGCCTCCTCGCTGGGGGAGAACCCACTGTAACGGTAACCGGAACAGGAATGGGAGGCCGAGCTCAGGAGTGTGTTTTAGCTGCGGCAGAAGAATTGGCTGGACTCCGTCATGTGGTTGTGGCAGGGTTTGGCACGGACGGGACTGATGGACCAACTGAGGTGGCTGGTGTGGTGGTGGACGGAAACACGATGAAACGTGCTCAAAAAATGGGCGTAGACCCACGAAAAATATTAGTAGCCAATGACAGTTATACCTTTTTCAAAAAAGTCGGCGGACATATCAGGACGGGCCCGACCGGCACGAACGTGAACGATATCTATTTGGTGTTAGCACTGTAACATTGATTTTCCCCTCCGTTAAAAGGACGGGAAATTTCATAAAAAACCAGCCAGAGATTTTCCCCTCCTTTGTAAGGACGGGGACTTTTTTCAAAGAGAAAAGTCGGGAGGTTACCATTGAACGACGCGCAACGTATGGTCCAGGAATTTCACGAACAATTTGGCATCCATGTGGGCCCAACGCCTTCACCGCTCAATGAACCAACGCAAACGCTTCGAAATCGTCTCATCCAGGAAGAATTCGAAGAACTCCAAGAAGCCATGCATTCTCAACATCTCCCTTCCATCGCAAAGGAACTCGCTGACCTTTTGTATGTGGTCTATGGGACCGCGGTCTCTCTGGGCATTGACATGGAGCCGGTGTTTAAGGAAGTCCATCGCTCCAACATGAGCAAAGTTGGCGGGTATAAACGTGAAGACGGCAAATGGGTAAAACCACCGACCTACTCTCCCGCTGCTCTTGATAATATCTTAGAAGCACAATGGGATTCACAGAAAAGATGCTAAAATACAACTGTTCTACACTCATCCTCACCAAGGTTGTTCATGGCCATTTTTGCCCCATTTTTTGACGCGCTGAACAGAGCCAATCTTCGCTATGTGGTGGTTGGAGGCCTTGCTACTGTCTTGCATGGTTATACTCGGTTAACGGTGGATATTGACCTCATGGTGGATCTGGCTCCCGATCAGGCCAAAAAAGTTCAACATTGACGACACTTGGGTTTGTGCCGCAATTGCCTCTTGACCCGTCCGACTTTGCCAATCCCCAAACTCGCCAAAGGTGGAGCAAGGAAAAGAACATGCAAGTATTTTCAATGATAGACCCCAGTAATCCGCTTCGGATTGTAGACCTCTTTGTGGAGAACCTCATTTCCTTTGAAAGCCTCTGGGATCGTTCCAAAACGATCAACGTGGATGCGACCTCGATTAGAATCGCTTCCCTCCCCGACCTCATCTATCTGAAACGATTAGCCGGGCGTCCACAAGACCTGATCGACATTGAACAGTTGGAACAAATCCAGAAATTGCAAGAAGGGGAAAATGATGAGTGAGCCATCAGAGCAGCCTCTTCCTTTTCAAACTACTATGGGAACCTTTGAAGAAACCGCACGAAGTCACCTGAAACGCACATGGTCAGCCACACCCGCCCAACGCCTTGCTTGGCTCGAAGAAGCCCTCCAACTCGCCTATCGGGCTGGAGCACACCCATCAAAAACACACAAAGAGAGAGCTGAAGCGGGAAGTGCTGATTAGACATAGGCGATCAACCCAAGGACGCCAAAGGGATGAAACCGCCGACTTACTCTCCGGCCCATCTTGAGCCGATCCTGGAGGCCCCATTTCCCCACCAATAGTCCATACGTGGACAAAGGAATATCCTACGGAACCTTCAGAAAAGGATTACGCAAACCAGGGAAACTCCCCCCAGCAAGCTGAGGGGTATCCTGCGCTGTTATTATGAACATTTTATGGCAATCATGATCTGGTTCCTTTGAAGCCTTTGCCCTTGACGCCAGCCTCCTCCCTCAGTTGACTCTACCAATTTAAGCCTGTTTTTCTTTGTTGCCCAAAGGTCCCCACAGCGCGTTCAGAATCCTGCTCCCCCTCCATAGATTGTTTCAAGATTAGGAGAATAGGTGTAAATTAATGTATTTTAGTTCTCAATCTTGATATCCGATAAAAAAATAGGCCGAAGCCGTACCAGGAGCCATGCCATGTCTAGAGGAAAAATTATGAATTTCAATCAGGAGACCGGAAAGAGAGACCCACACCGTCACTCCTCTCCGGCACACTGTCCAGAGACCAAGAGTAAAGAACCACCCTTGGATCCACAAAAACTTGATGAGCTTCGCGAACTAAGTGGACAGGAAAACCCGTCGTTTTTCACTTCGATTCTTGAACAATTTCTCCACGATGGCCCAAATGACATACACGCCATTTGTCAAGCCTTTGAAAAAGGCAAGGCACAGACATTGATGGGAGCCGTACATGGCTTAAAGGGAGCCTGCCAGTTCATTGGGGCTAACGCCCTTGCCCAAATCTGTTTCGAATTGGAACAACAGGGGAAATCTTGCGAAATCAAAAATATGAAACCCCTGATCTCAGAATTGACGACAGAATTTGACCGCGTCAAAACATTTATACATGCCGAAATCGCCAAAAATACCACTCCCCTGCCTTCATAACCACTATTCAAGCTCCTTTTGGGCTGACAACAAGTAGATTATCAATCAAACGTATCTGCCCCAATCGAATAGCCCCGAGCAAAATCACAGTCCCCTGCACGCGCGTGAGCGGCTCCAAGGTGCATGGATCGCAGACGGCCAAATACTCCAAAATGACCTCAGGCTGTTTGGCAAATATCTTGTTCATGGTGGCTTGAAGAATTCGTCCATTTCGCTGCCCACCATTGATCGCATCCCGTCCATGGCGTAAAGCGGCAACCAAAAGTCGCGCCTGTGTTCGCTGAGTTCCCTGGAGATATTGATTGCGCGAACTTAGGGCAAGACCATCAGATTCTCTCACCGTGGGACAACGGACAATTTTCACCTTCATGTGAAGATCCTGGACTAATTGCTTCACCACTAATAGCTGTTGGTAGTCCTTTTGTCCAAAATAGGCCAGGTGTGGACCCACCACATATAACAGCATGGTCACAACGGTCGTGACCCCTTCAAAATGAGTAGGACGCGCTTGCCCCTCCCATCGCTGTGTGAGGCGACTGACGATAACCCTGGTTTGAAAATCCTGTGGATACATATCCTGTCGGGAAGGAACAAAGAGCAGATCGACTCCCGCGTCCTGGCAGAGCTGTTGGTCGGCATGGAAAGACCTGGGATATCGTCCTAAATCCTCTCTGGGGCCGAACTGCAAGGGATTCACAAAGATGCTGACCACCACACGGTCACAGTGCTTTCTGGCGCGATGAATCAAGGATAGATGTCCCGCATGCAACGCACCCATGGTGGGCACAAAACCGATTTTTTCCCGGTGGCTATCTTGTTGGCGTCGCCAGGTTTGCAGCCTACGAATCGACCGAATGATACGCATCGAATTTACGATGAGGGCGGAACCGCGCAGGCGGGTCGGGAACCATATTTCACCCCGGGCTGGATGGACAGCTTATTCACTCGACTGGTGTCTTTGAGAGCATCCAACAACTCGTTTATGGTGCAGTGCAACGTCGGATGCATGTAGGTGGGATCTATTTCCACTAACGGTTCCAACACAAATTTCCGCAGATGCAGACGGGGATGAGGGATGGTTAGTCCTGGCTCCTTGATCGTCTGTTGGCCAAACAGCAAAATGTCAAAATCCATGGTGCGAGGTCCGGCTCGATTGGTGTCATCCCGCCCCAAAGCCCGCTCGGTTTCTTGAAGAATATCAAGAAGCTTTGGAGGATTGAGAGAGGTCTCCAGCCGAATCACCCCGTTATAAAACCAGGTTGTTCCAAGCATGCCATGAGGATCGATTGGTTCCGATTCATAATACGAGGACACGCCGGTCACTCGTGAGAGGGGGAGCAGATTTATCAGAGCCACAGCCCGATCGCAGAGTTCTTGACGATCACCCAGATTGGACCCGAAGCCGATGAAAACCGTTTCAAAACTCATGTTGTTCTATCTTTCCTAAATTCCACCCTAACCCTCTCCCTGCAAGATAAGGAGGAATCTGAGAGAAAAGAATTTCTAAAACGATTGCAGTAGAACAATTACTTATCCAAAGAAGCAATATGCATAAGTCTCACTACCAGCCTATTTTTTGCATGCGTTCAACCGCTTCGGCCAATCGTTCCTTTGTAGTCGTGACGGTCATACGAATATAGCCTTCTCCCGAATCGCCAAAGCCATTCCCTGGGGTTGTCACAATCCCGGCTTTTTCAATCAGATAGGCGGTAAATGATGCTGAGGTAAAACCCTTGGGCACTTCGATCCAGACGTAAAAAGCCGCTTCCGGCGTATCCAACGCCAACCCGAGTTTTTTCAACCCAGCCACCAGCACATCCCGCCGTTCTTGGTATATCCCCCGCAAGCCGTTGGTGACCGAATCATCCAATTCTAATGCCGTGATGCCCGCCTCCTGAATGGCTTGGAATACCCCGGAATCAATATTTGTTTTGACCTTCCCCAACCCCGCAACGACCTCCTGTCGTCCTACGGCAAACCCAATGCGCCAGCCTGTCATATTAAACGTCTTGGAGAGGGAGTGAAATTCCACGCCCACCTCCATGGCACCATCAGCCTCCAAAAAACTGCACGGCCGTTTGCCGTCGTAAAAAATTTCCGAATAGGCGGCGTCGTGGCACACGATGATCTGATGCTCTTGGGCAAAGTCCACAACCTGGTTAAAAAATTCCTTACTGGCGACCACCGACGTGGGATTATTCGGGGAGTTGAGAAACATCAACTTCGCCTTTTGGGCCACATCGTGGGGAATGGCTTTCAAATCCGGCAAGAATCCATTTTGTTTCACGAGAGGCATACAATACGACGTGCCACCCGCAAAGCTTGTCCCAACGGGATACACCGGATAGCCGGGACTTGGCACGAGAACAATGTCTCCAGGATCTAAAAAGGCTAAGGGAATATGCCCGATGCCTTCTTTTGACCCGATGAGTGTCAAGACTTCCGTTTTGGGATCGGCCGTCACACCAAACCGTCGCCGGTACCAAGCAGCCACCGCAGTTCGGAATGACACCATGCCATCGTACGATGGATATTGGTGATGTTTGGGCTCACCAGCAGCCTGACGCAATGAAGCAATAATGGGTTCTGGGGTCGGCAAATCTGGATCGCCAACACCCAAGTTAATGATGTCCATGCCGCGCTCGATCGCTTGGCGTTTCATCTCATCAATCGCGGCGAACAAATAGGGGGGTAACGTGCGGATCCGTTCCGCATACTGAATGGGAAACCCGGCCATGAATCAGTACTCCTTTCCTCAAACGATTTATGAGTAATCGATTACCGTACCAAATTCGGATACCGTTCGGGTACCGTCATGTCACAGAATTGTTGCAAACGCTACGTGAGAGCGAACCAAAGGGGAGAGAGTGTTGGTTATTGTGTCAAATGGGTAATAAGCCGATCAGCTAATTGATGGAGTGTCGGCAAATAGGGAAGAGCTTGGGCCTGTAGAGTCTCAGGGTGAAGACCGCCTTTTTGAACATCGTCCGGACATTCCTGACACAACGCCCGTATTCCAGCCTCATCTATTTCCGGATGAAACAAAAGACCATAGATCCGATTCTGTACCTGGAAAGCCTGCACCGGAAAATTGGATGAAGCGGCCAAGAGCACGGCCTCTTGAGGGAGCGTCATCCCTTCGCCATGCCATTGAAAGACAGGAAACGACTGCGGCAAATGGCCAAAAACCGGATGAAATTTCGCCTCGTCTGTTAACGTCACCGGCACCATCCCAATTTCAAATAAAGGCCCTTGGGTAACCGTGGCTCCCAAAGCTTTGGCTAACAACTGGGCCCCGAAACAAATTCCAAGGATGGGAATATTTCGGTTCAGGCTGACTTGCAAAAAATGGAGTTCCTGAGATATCCAGATATCAGGATCATTGACTGACATCGGTCCCCCCATAATGAGAAGAAAATCGCCTGAATCTGGAGGGAGGCCTTCTAAAGGAACAAGACGAGTCTGGACAGAATAGCCTCTGGTTTCTAAAACCGGTTGGAACGCTCCCGGACCTTCAAAAGGAACATGTTGGAGACACCAGGCAACCTTCATCACGCATTCCTTGAAATCCAAAGAACCATGCTCAAGAAAAGCGAGAAATCACAGGATGGCGAGGAGGAACCTAGTAGAGGAGAGTGGTCACAGAATCTTTTGAGGACAGGAAAGGGATGCTGCACGCATTTGCAATGACACACCCCTGGGTAGCATCAGAGATGTCCATTTGTGGCAAAGCCATTCGCATGCACCGCTGGAAACCCATTTTTCTTATTCACACATTCCACTAAATGCCAAAATCGAAGAGGATTCACTTTCTTTTTGCTGGCGACCGTAAGACAGGTTCCTTCTAACACGGTATGAAGGGCCAAATCGGTTCGAAACCCAATATGTTTACAGAAGGGAGAAATCCATTTTTCTACCGCCGCAATGACTTTATTCCCATTACTAAAGTGATTGAGCATCACAATCCGACCACCAGGTTTACAAACCCGAATCATTTCGTCCACCACAGTGCGATAGTCCGGAACTGCCGTTACCACATACGCCGCCATCACGATATCGAAATGATCGTCTGAAAGATCCATATTCCCGGCATCCATTCGCTGGAGGTTGACATGGTCAAGCCGGTGTTCGTTTACCCGCCGTTGGGCATGTTTCAACATGCCATCGGAAAGATCAATACCGAGAACGTGGCAATATGAGGGATACAACGGCAAGGCTTCTCCGGTCCCAACTCCAACTTCCAAAATTCGATGACCTGGCTCAATGGGAAGACCACGAACTGCTGATTCTCGGGTTTGCTGAAACACTTTCCCAAAGGTGTGGTCATACATGGAGGCATATATACTATACACTCGTTCCACTTTCTTAAGATCCATAGAGCCTCATATCCTCCAGGGTGGTGTCCTTCTCATTCCACACACCTTACGAAAGAGACTGTTGTTTTGACATGAATACCGCTGAATGGGAATTGATTACGTGAGGCGGGAATCCCAAATGCAGGTGCCGTTCAGGGGACGGCCCACCTATTTAAACCTAACGGATCGGTAATTTACCGGAGTAAAGAGAGGGAGTCAACTCTAAATCATCTCATCGATCCAATTCATATCCGCATTTAACAGGTCTTGCACCCCTTCTGCTCGTATTGACAGGTCTCCACGTACTACATCAGAGCCACAAGGATTCAGGGATTGCAAAGCCTTGGAGCCTCCTCTACAATTCCTCGATTATTCCTGGTTCATACAGGTAAGACTCCAAGGAGGACATACATGGTCCGCTGGCAATTATCATTCATTCGATTCCCTCTTTCACTCTGTGCCATTTTCACTGTCGGTTTCATGATCCAACCTTCGATTTCCATGGCAATTGACTTGTCCTTTACCATGGAGGAAGCGGTAGAAGCCCTGGCTTCCGGTCGGCAGACCATGGAAAAAACCGAATCAGTGGAAGATGTGGCTATCGTCATGAAAGCCTCGGAGCGCGTCATTCTGGTTGGGACGGACCCAGAAGTGGACCCATGCGGCCCACATGCTATTTTGCGAACCCGCCGTTATTGGCTGGAATACTTTGGCCGACGCGAAGCGGCAGAATCCAAACGTCAGAAAAAAGAGGTTCGCATGCCAGAAACCAAAATTCAAGAAATCTTGAATATGCCCTATCTTGAAGTGGAAATTCGGTTATGTGGAGAAGAGGAATTTTTTGCTGAAGGAGCCGATGTCGCTCTCCAGCAAGGTTCCAAAATGACTCGACCGGTTGATGTCGGACCTGCGGAACGGGGCCGCAAAAATCCTGGCCCACCCCCCAGTTTTCGTTCTCGATTTACGGCACGATTTGCTTATGCTGACTTCGACGCTGGATCTCCAGGAACGTTGTCTGTCTTTTTCCCAGATGGAAAATTGATTAATATTTCTGCAGATTTCTCCAAAATCCACTAGCCAGCTCGCGGAAAAAGGCGACAAACCGATTTCTGGATCCGAAGTGGTTCTCAGGCCTCCATCCCACCGGCTGATACCATTTGGGCCTTTCTGAACAGCCGTTTTTGATTCGGCAAGTTCCATGAACGATGTGAGAAACCCCTCCAGAGGTCTCCTTTCTCATTTGCCCATTCGTTTCCTTAAGTTGGGATATTGAATCATTCAAAAATTCCTCAAATCGGTGATGCCTGCCAAACCACCCAAACATGACGGAGAAGAATGGACTGTTCCATCAGGCCAGCTGTCTCAACCCTCTCCCAGCCCAGCGGCGCCAAGACGCGCCCATCCTCGGGCAAGGCCGCAGACGAGTTGAGGCCCGGGACGACAACGCTTTGAAAACCTCGTTGGCGGACTCTGCGCCTTCGCGAGGGCATGCTATTTCAACAGTCCCTGAGATGACTGGTAGACTAACTCGTTCAATGTCAGCCATTAGAGAATTCGGTCATTCCCTCCACTTCTCGTAACGTATAGAGGTGGTGATACAGCCCACGCTTCTCGAGTAATGTTTCATGCTGCCCATCTTCGACGATCCTTCCCTTATGAAGGACCAGAATTCGATCCGCCTGTTGGATAGTCGTAAACCGATGGGCAATCATTAAGGTAGTCCGCCCTTTCATTAACTCGGTCAACGCAGCTTGAACCAACGATTCGGACTGCCGATCCAAAGCTGACGTGGCCTCATCAAGGATTAAAATCCTTGGATCCTTTAACAACGCCCGGGCAATGGCAATGCGCTGGCGTTGCCCACCAGACAGATTTATCCCTTTTTCGCCAAGAACCGTCTGATATTGGGCAGGAAACGCTTGAATAAATTCATGCGCATTGGCACGGCGACTCGCTTCAATGATTTCCGCTTCTGAGGCTTCCCAGCGGCCGTATCGGATATTGTCCACAATAGTCCCGCCAAACAAGAGCGTTTCTTGTGGGACTAAGGCAAGTTGATGGTAAAAGCTTTCTAATTGAATGGATTTCACATCGTGACCATCGATAAGCACACGACCCGCCGTTGGATCATAAAAACGATGAAGCAGATTGATAATCGTCGTTTTACCGGCTCCGGTCGGTCCAACCAACGCCACACATTCACCTGCTTGAATCGAAAACGACACCGAATCTAACACGTGAGAACGGCCTTCATAGGCAAATTGCACATGGTCAAATTGCACGTGCCCCTGAATCGACCCTAAGGGTTGAGCGGTCGGACTGTCACGGATTTCGGGCGGGGTATCCAGCAGCTCGAACACCCGAGCCATGGCCCCTTGCACTTCCTTAACCTGAGAAAAAATTCTGGCCGCCGATCCAAATGGACCGATCAAAATGCCCGCAAAGAGAAGAAAGGCCATCAAGTCGCCGGGGGACAGTTGGCCTTCAATGACCTGCTTGCCTCCATACCACAACACGCCAATGGCCATCACAAAGGTGCAAAAGGTAATCACCGGTACAAACACAGCCAACACCGCTGTGCGCCGCATTGTTGTCGTTAACAACCCTTCCACCGCCGAACGGAACCGAACATCCTCTCTTTGGCCCTGCACAAACGACTTCACCACTCGAATTCCCGACACCACTTCCTCAATCAATGTCGTGACATGGGCGGTTTGATCCTGGATGGTCATGGATAGGATTTTCAACCGTTTCCCAAAAATCCGTGCGACGATGGCCAGCAGGGGCAGGAGGATTAAAATTAAGACACAAAGGCGCCAATTCATCATCAGGAGAAACCCCACACCACCGATGATAGTCACCAGGTGTTTCAGCGCGTCCATGGGCGTTTCCGTCAAAAGATTTTGGATAGCACCCACGTCGTTCATCAGTCTGGAAATTAATTCTCCAGTTCGCCGTTTCGCAAAAAAATTTAGAGAGAGTTTATGGAGATGCGAAAACACATGCGTCCGAAAATCGGCCATCACATGCTGCGACGCCAAAGCCGTCAAATAACTATGCCCCATAGACAGCAACCCTTGCCCAATTACCAACCCAAGGAATACCCATGCCATCGTCGTTAATTGGGCAAGATCTTGTTGGACCGTAATCAAATCCCATAAGGATCCACCTAATCGTATTAAGGCGAGATTACACACCGCCACCCCCATGACCAACACCCCTGCACAGGCCATGGTCACCAAATGGGGACGAAGAAAGGGAGTAAACCGTGAAACATTACTCATGGGGGTGCCACGCTAGCCATGAACTATCTGACCAAGGGAGAGGACTCGGAGGAGACTATTCACAATGGGGCTGTTGAATAATTCGAAATTTCTTCAATCGCCGATTGGCTTTGCCATATACCAGGGATTCCCCCTAGCAAGAGGGAATGTTCAAAAAGACCCCCTGCCTCACCCGCCCAGCCCGTACACGCCAAGACGTGCCTTTCCTCGGACGAGGCCTCAGGACTTTGGGCGAGCGGAGCGTACAGATGAGTACGTGAGGGCGAACGGCGCGAAGAGCGCCAAGCCTGTGAGCGCGAAGCCGACAAAAGACCGAGTCCGCCGCTGGCGGACCTATTCAACATTCCCACTGTCGGAGGAAGGGAAAGACCCAGGAAAAAGGGCGATGCAGTTAATCGAGTTGAATAACCGATTCGATTTGCGTCTTGTTGAGGGCGACAAATTCTGAATGTTCCGTTTCATCAATGACCACATCCGTC
>JAZFZJ010000185.1:0-3200 GCA_036443915.1 Nitrospirales bacterium | reverse complement strand
ATTTGGCCGATACCTTTGCAATCAACAGGGGCTCTCCTTATTGGAAGTCCTCATGGCCCTAGTTGTGGTGTTTCTTGCACTGATGGCGTTTGCAGGTTTTTCGGTGGTGGCTCATACCGGAATGAGTGCCAGTGAAAAAATGACACGGGCTGTGACCCTTGCCCAAGAAAAAATGGAAGAGATTCGCCGGGATGGCATCCCAGCGTCGTTAACAAGCGCATGGGGTAGCACCGAACCCTATGGCTCAATAACGGGAGCAGTCCATTATCAACGCATTCTCACCATCCAACCTCATGACCTCAGGCCCGGCCTACACACGGTCAACGTGGAAGTTCGATGGGATAGTGATGCACATGCCATCTCCCTCAAAACCTACCTGGCAGATAAATAAGGAACTCATGATAGCAGGGTTTCGAGCACCGGTATCCAAGGGCTATACCCTCATCGAGGTCGTGGTGGCGTTAGGCTTAAGCCTTTTAACCCTCAGTGCGGTGTATTCCTTGTATGTGACGGAACTGAAAGCCCAGATCGTGCGGGAAAATATGCTAGATATGCACCAACAAGCTCGAGTGGTTGTCGATCTGGTCAGTCGTGAAATCCTGATGGCAGGCTATGATCCGCGAGGCGTGAACGAAGACTCTGACCTAACGAATAATTTTTACGGTATCACCTACGATCCGGCCCAGTTGATAATTAAGTCCGATTTAAATGGAAACGGCACTCCGAGCAATGCGAATGAGTCCATTGTGTTTTCGCTTGATTCGGTGACGCACACCCTTCGGCGCAATACGGGGGGTGGCAGGCAACCTTTTGGAGAAAACATTGAATCTTTTGTGGTGCAATATTGGGATCAGGACGGGAATCCAACCACAGTTTCTTTATCCATTCGGCAAGTAGGAATCACGGTAACGGCACGAACGGCCGATCCCGATCCGAATTATTCAGATAATGGGGGATATCGAACGGTGACTCTTCACTCTCGCATCACTCCAAGGAATCTTTAAGTATGAATCAGTGGTTCCGAGTCACAGGTTTCGGACTGGGTTGTGGCAATATCAAGGGTGGAGCCCTCATTGCGGCCCTGTTATTGGTCGCCATTTCAGGGGTTATGGGCGCCACGATTCTCTTTGCCACCTCCACCGATCTTCAGATCAGTGGAAATTATCGAAGGGCTATAGAAACATTTTATGCGGCAGAAGCTGGTCTGGCAGAAACGCAGGTCCGCCTGGTTGGGTCAGCAACTTCCTATCCAGAGTATTTGGGTGACTCCTCCTCAAATCCTCAACCCAATTGGTCGGCCTATCTTTTTGCAAATTCGGGATGGACCCCGACAAAGGATTGGACCTATACCAGTGCCCTCACCAATTATGTGCCGGTTGTGGGGAACCTGCAAAACACCAGTTATCTGTCGAATAGTATCCAGACCGACTTGCCCTATTGGACGAAAGTGCGTCATAAAACCGAGTATGATGCGGAGCGAGCGGGACATAAAATTGTCACTCCCCACTACCAAGATCTGGACGGGCTCACGAAGAGGCACTCAAAAAGTCGTCGAGGAAATTTGGTCCTGTATGGTTTCCCTTCAGAGAATTCAGGGCAACCCACACAATTTACGGCCGCAAGTCCCACGCACTATTCACCCGTCGAAATCATCCTGAGTCAAGGGGAAGTGGAAAGAGCCGTCTCCATTATTCAGTCAGAAGTGGCCTATCAACCTGGCCCGCCGCTCTGGGCTCCTGTGTATGCGGGGACCCAGGCCATCTTCTCCGGAAGTACTACTCTGATTCAGGGGTTGGATGCCTGTGGCCTGTTGGCGGCTGGACGTCCGCCACTCTCACTCGGGCCGTCAGCTGCGCTTGTGGGAACTGGGACTTTTACCGGCAATCCTTCAATCCCCCGAGTAAGTCCCCTCGCACTGGATTTATATCAATACATCGATGAACTGAAGGTTGGGGCCCAAATCATTGGTAGTGACTTGGTAGGGGTGAGTTTGGGCACCGCCGCCATGCCGACCTTGCAATATGCTGAACCAGCCAGTGGCCTTCTGACGCTCACCAATATCACCGGATACGGAATCTTGCTGGTGAAGGGGTCGCTTCAGGTGTTTCCCCCCTTCAATTGGAAGGGCTTGATTGTGGTGTCAGGTGGGGCGGTGATTCAACCCGGGCTCAGTCCTGCGGTCATCCGTGGTGCGGTCTATGTTGATCAGCTTCAGGTCTTAAGCGATGACGTGACGATTATTCTGGATACGTGTTCGATTGCCGCTGCTCTCCGTAACCTTCCCCTTCAAGTCCTCACCTGGCGTCAATTGCTCTAAACTTTCCCAAAATTGGATGACAAAAATGTCTGAATCAGGGAGATTGTCGGTTGTCGTTTTGGACACGGAAAGGGAATTCTCAAGATAAATTTCAGGTAAAAGGCATTAATAATGTTTTCCTACGTTCATCATTACGTGATAACACCTGCTTCAATAAATCCACATTTGAATAGTTATCGAATTGTAAGTCATTGAAAATTATTGAAAATTTTTCATGAAAATTTAGGGATCCTAAAATATCTCTGCATGCCTTTTCCCTTCTGGGTCTTTGGTCTCTCTCCCACGGCTGGGTCTTTCGGTTGATTGTCGACTGAGCCAAATCTTATTACAATCATAAGTCTTGTAACTCCTCAAGGGTTCAATATTACTGGTAATTTGGTTTTCTTCAGTCATCAAATTATTTAATTGGAGGAAAAATCGATGTCAGCACAACCCGATATCATTTACACGAAAGTGGATGAAGCGCCTCAACTAGCGAGCGGATCGTTTTTGCCGATTATCCAATCTTATGCTAAGACGGCTGGGGTGAATGTCGGCACGAAAGATATTTCGCTGGCTGGCCGAATCATTGCCCACTTTCCTGACAAGCTGAAATTGGAACAACGGCAACCCGATGATTTGGCATTACTGGGTGAACTTGTCCTGACGCCAGAATCCAATGTCATCAAGCTCCCGAATATCAGTGCCTCCCTCCCCCAAATCAAGGCTGCCGTCAAAGAATTGCAATCCCAAGGCTATGCGATTCCAGATTATCCCGAAGATCCACAAAATGATGAAGAAAAGGCCATTAAGGCCAAATTTGACAAGGTGAAGGGCAGCGCAGTGAACCCGGTGTTACGGCAAGGAAATTCCGATCGTCGAGCTTCGTCCTCAGTTAAACAAT
>JAZFZJ010000184.1:0-2364 GCA_036443915.1 Nitrospirales bacterium | reverse complement strand
CGGTGAGCCCATCGGGCAGGAGGGTCGAACCAATACGGTAACGATCCATTACATTGGGGACGCCAGTGCGATGTGATCTGTTTAAAAAAAAGGGGGGGGAGGCAGATCTGCTATCCTACGGCGCGATGCCCCGTACCACCCGAATCATTTTGTCGAATTTTCCGCCTTACATCATTCAAAGGGGCACAATCGCCAGGTGGTCTTTCCGCAGGACGACGAATTCCGGGGTGCGGGAAGGTCTGGTGGGGAGGACTCGGGATTAACGCTGGCCCAGTTGTCACAGCTGGGTGGGTTGGGAGGGCGAACCTCGGAAGAAAATAACTCCAGAATAATTTATCTGTCCCTTTTTTGTTCAGTAATGTGGTTCCGGCCGAAAGTCCTCCTGCACACTGAAAAAAACAGCGTGGAGAACAGAATCGCGGGCGATGAAGTCTTCGATCTCTTCCAAATCATGGCTGGCCGTTAGCGACCATTTGACTTCCGCCCTCGTGCAATTTTTTCCTTGAGCTCTTGGTGGGTTAGCACTCTGCCTTCCTCTACATCCTGTAAGCCCTTGTCCACCTGTTGTTTGAAAAACAACTCCTCCATAAGGGTAGTCGTAGTGACATCATCCGGCAGCTTCTGAATGAGCTCAAGAGCCTCAGCTTTTTCCTTTCCCATATGTTCTCCTTTATCTTCAAAGTTTGACCAACCAGTACACCTCATTTTGGTGATGCGCTGATAATCTTGCCTCAATTCAGATAAATAAAAATAGGGCAGATTTATGGCCATTCCAATTAACTTCCGACTTAGGCCGACCCTCAAGAGCCGCGGAAGTGGACACACTACGGGCTGATGAAGACGCCTAACAGAAACTGCCGACGATTTGTCATGCCCGCGGAGGCGGGCATCCAGAACAATTGCAGAACAGGCTGGATTCCCGCTTTCGCGGGAATGACCCCTTTGTTTCACCTATTCCTCATCTCTAGCGGGCAAAGTATGCGCTGATCAAGAACCGGAAATTATTTGGATTCGCGATATTTTTTGGCTTGGGCGGCTGGGCGCGCATTATTCCTTGGGCTCAATAACCCATAGGGCGGGTGTAAGGAAGAGGCAGAACTTGTTTTATTTGGGGACTAGCTCCTTCACCACTTTCTCAAAAATGGTGCCGGCCACCTTTGTTGATGTTTAGGGCAGAGGAATGCAGTTCCGACCGTACCGTTTAAATTTCTATCGGTTCTGGAAAGAATTTTTCTTCAAACGTAGATTGTTGTGTTGCTCGGTCTGTTGATGGAAACGGTTCATTGGGCACTCGATACATGATGGTAAACAAGACAGGAAGAACGATCATGGTCAACATGGTGGCAAACATGAGTCCAAAGATAATGGTGACGGCCATGGCCGCGAAAAATCCATCAAATAGAAGCGGGACCATCCCTAGCGCCGTGGTGGAGGCGGCCATGGCCACCGGGCGCAACCGACTGACCCCCGAATCGATAATGGCCGTCAACATGTCTTTGCCTTCACTATGTTGGAAGTTAATTTCGTCCACTAACACAATGGCATTTTTAATGAGCATTCCTGCCAGACTCAATACCCCAAGTAAGGACATAAACCCAAACGGCTGTTTGCTTACCAACAGGCCGACCGTAACCCCAATGACGGCCAAAGGGACCATCAGCCAGATAATAAGGGGTTGCCTCAGGGAATTGAACAGCATGATGGTAATAAGAACCATGGCCACCACAAAATAGGGAATAGCGGCCATGAGGGGCTCTTGGGCATTGGCTGAATCCTCATAATCTCCTCCCCACTCCAGTTCATAATCCTCCGGGAGCTCAATGGCTTCAATTTGAGGCCTGAGCCGGCTAAACAACACACTGGGCGACCCGGAAATGGGATCGGAGAACACGGTGATCGTTCGTTTCCGATCTCGTCGGTAAATGATTTCATCTTCAAACGTGGTCTCAAAACTTGAGACCACTTGTCGGAGAGGGACCATTTTCTGGGCTAACGGGCTCCAAATCTGCAAATTATTGATGCTTCGGACGTCAGACCGTTGTGATTCAGGTGCACGAAGAATAATGGGAAGCAGGAGGTCGCCCTCGCGATAGACGCCCACGGTTTCTCCTTCAAAGCCTTCCAAAAGGGCCTTGGCGATATCCTTTCGATGAATGCCGAGCAGGTTGGCTTGTTCTTTAGCCATGATGGGTTTCAGGACCTTGACCTGCTGCCGCCAATCCGTTCGGATGGCCTTGGCATTGGGATCGTTGTGCATAATGGTCAAAGCCTGGCTCGCGAGTTGTCGAAGGACGGTAGTATCGGAACCCTTGAATCGAGCTTGGATTTTCCCGGTGGCGCCCGGGCCAAGTTCAAATTTTGAGG
>JAZFZJ010000183.1:0-2851 GCA_036443915.1 Nitrospirales bacterium | reverse complement strand
GTGGTCCGAAGTTTGAATTGTCGTGGAACTGGGCTGCATTTTTGTTTGATTTCCTCTGGTTTCTTTACCGGAAGATGTACCTGTTTGCGCTGTTGTACGCGGTGGGTCCGTTTTTGGCGTTGTATCTGACCGGGATCCCCACCATCGGCGTGGTGTGGAAAATCATGGCGGCGGTCAGTGCGAACTATCTGTATTTTTGGCATGTCAAAGATCATCTGCAAAAACTTAAAACCCAAGGCCTTGTGGATCAAACCTCTCAAGAGGGGTTTTTGAAAGAAGAAGGCGGCGTGCAACCCTATGTAATTTGGTTGGGCGCGCTGTTGATGTTATTCGGCGTGCTGTTTTCGGATCAGTATATGGATATGTATGGGGACGGGGTACCCATGGAACAATTGGAACAGTCCTCGCCTGACTCACGAGTTCATTTGGAGGAGTGAGGTCTATAGTCATTCCCAATATGTTCCATAAACTCGAAATACGAATATTGAATTTCGAAACAAATCCGAAGTCCTAAATTTGAAATTTGGTCATTCTAACTTGTTTCGGATTTCGATATTCGAGTTTCGGATTTATTCTCTTATTCTGATTAGGCGTGGGACGCGAAGGGTCGAGCGGGATCGCTAGCTTTTTTCCGATACGGAGAGTTGCCAAGCGAACCAGGGCTGAAACCATTGATAATCGTTTTGATAGGCTGTGTGGATGCCGTGAGTACCTTCGGCTTTCTCATTTAACGTCGTAAAGGTTCGAGGCCAGTTCTTGGTCCACCAGGATTTGAGTTCGCCGGCGCTGAAGGGCTGGTCGTTGGGTTGATAGATACCGGCGGCAGCCACGATATCGGCAATGAGCGGCCAATAGCGATCCTTGCCCATGCCCAGAGCCCGGAAATGTTCCCGCAATAAAAAGACCACCCAGAGTTCCGCGCTGTGTTTTTTATTATGTTTAAAAGGCTGGGTTTGTCGTAGGGGGATCGGGTGAAAGTTTTTGATGATCGAGGTGAAGTCCGGGCCGCCGTAACTGCCGGCGATTTGGGCAATGCCTTCTAGCATTGTCGCCAATTCAACCTCAACAATGGGTGAGGCGGCGGGTTCTTGTTCAAACGGGTTGGGTGTCGTGAGAAGATCGATGAGAGGTTTGAGCTCACGCAACCTGACCACAGCCGATTGCAAGATGTGCGAGGATTCAAGCCAGTAGTCCGTGTCATGTTTCGAAAGGCGCTCTCGTCCGGCTGGAGGCAAGACCACCGGGATCCAATGCCGCAACAGGACAAACAAAATGTAATGGATATCCCCCTTGACCTCGACAATGTGGTCAAGCACTCCGTTGCCCTGGGCCTCATGAAAAAATCGTTGGGCCTTGTCTTCCACCCCAAGGTGTTGGGCTAACGCCACCCACCAATCAGCTTGAGGCTGAGGAGTTTGAGGGTCAGTCATAGAGGCTGTTGAGTACTGGCGGATAAATGGTGTGAGGTCGGTTCATCTCCAAGCGTAAGTGCATGGTACGAGGTGGCTGATGGCAACGCAAGTCAAAGTTGAGGTGTGCTCAGGTTTCTTCGCCAGACCATAGCGAAGGTTGAATCTGATCGGAGGAAGGTCACATGAAACAGATGGTGCTGCTTCGACATGGAGAGTCGCAATGGAATCTCGAGAATCGATTCACGGGTTGGGTGGATGTGCCCTTGAGTCCTCGTGGTGAGCAGGAAGCCAAGGAGGCTGGTCAAAAATTGCAGACCTTTCGGTTCAACCATGCATTTACCTCAGTCCTGACTCGCGCCATAAAGACCCTCGAGTTTGTTCTGGAGGTGATCGGGCAAACGGATCTCCAGGTTGTAAAGCATCAGGCGCTGAACGAACGAAAGTATGGGGAACTCCAAGGGTTAAATAAGGCCGAGACTGTTGAAAAATATGGCGACCACCAGGTCAAACTGTGGCGGAGAAGTTATGATGTGCGGCCACCCGGGGGGGAGAGTTTGCAGGATACGGCTGAACGTGTGATCCCATATTATCAGGAGAAGATTTGGCCGATTCTTTCAAAAAGCGAGTCTATTTTGGTTGTTGCGCATGGGAACAGTTTGCGCGCATTGGTTATGCATCTTGATCAACTAAGCCGGGAAGAGGTTCTGGAATTAAATATTCCAACAGGGGCCCCATTGCTCTATGAACTTGATGATGAGGGTAAACTTCTGAGTCATCGATATTTATAACGTTGTCGAAAATCCCTCCTTCAAGGCAAGTTGTCAGGGCTGAACCCCTCTTCGATCTCGGCGGCGGCCTGTCCGATTTCTTCCATAGGCACCAAGTCTAGTAGCAGAACCAGGAGCTTGTGTTCTTCTCCTCGGGGAATGGTTCCTTCTGATTCTAAGGTGCCAGCCACTTGGGTTAAGATAGCGATAGGCTCACCTCCCTGATTGCCCATGTGGTCCCAGGCTCTGTGCTTCGTCTCTATGTCCAAGAAGAATTGTTCAATGGGCCGGTGCACGAAGCCAAATCGGCTTTCCCACCGTTCTCGGACCTGTGTTTGAACATGCTCCCAGATTTCCTTTCCTGCCTGCTCGGGGATGCCGACTTGTATGGCACGTTTGATCCAGTATGTTGAAAGCAGCACAATTTCCCAGGTGATGGATTGGGCCTGTTCCTGAGATACCGTAAGGCCATAGTCCTCAAAGAAATCTGGTGCAATGGCAGGAGGGATTACGTTGAATAGGGTTTCAGCGCCTCGTTCGTGGGCCATACAAACGGTGTCCTGGGGAACAAATATATCCAGCATACGAAGGTGTGGCTTCATGGTGCAAGCGTGTTCCTTACCTAGAAACCGCAATTGGATCAAAAAAGTCCGCGTAAGCTCTTGGCGCACC
>JAZFZJ010000182.1:0-9663 GCA_036443915.1 Nitrospirales bacterium | reverse complement strand
TGCTTGGAATGACGATCCGAAGCTGCCGTAAATCCATGTGCTATATTGGCTGAATGAAGGGGTGGGGGTCAAAAGCAGACTTTGTTGAGCCATGCCTTTACTAAATGTATAAGCCCCGCCCTTTGGGCGGGGAACCGTTTACTTGGGGGTCCAGGGGGGCGGTATCCCCCTGGCCAAGGGTGGGGTTGAAGCCCCACCCGCGGAGCGCCGGTGTTGAGCCGCGCCGAAGGCAGTGGCTCAACGCGGCTTCACTATGAAAATGTCTCAAAAACTCTTCAATAATTGTTTTGTGAATTGGCCTTCAGGAAAAATTCTATTACGGCGACGCATGCTAGGCCGAATGGCAAATAGCCGGAGTAGCCTAGAATCGGCATTTCAAAAATCTTGATCGCATGGACATAGGGAATCGTGTATTCCCAATGGCCGAGACTGTAGAAATTCCACATTTCCCAGAATCCTCCGCAAATCAGGGCGGCTAAGGTAGGGAGAACGATAGGCTTCCAGTTGCCTTGGGTTAGTGAGGAAAACATTGTTGGTTCTTGCCAGATCATTTTGAGCCCGACCATGATGAGAAGTGGGGAAACCCACAGAAGTGGGAATAGGACGGTGGGCCAAAGACCAATTGTGCCTAGACCCAGGCTCCCAATGAGAAAGAAGAGCCATCCAATGTGAGGTGATTCAAAAACCGTGGTGGTATGCCACTTTGTAAATGGAGCCGTCAATCGTGGGAACGAGGCCAGACACTCACGTGTTCCTAAGACTGCTGGCAACACGGTGGAGAAGGATAACGTCATGGAACAGATGGAGGTCCAATAGTCAACGATGGGGATACCTGTGTAGTGCCAGTTATTCACAAACTGGTTGAGGTATTCAAAGACCCACCAAAATCCAGCGCTGAGGAGAAAGAGTTTTCCGAAGAAATTTGGTTGGTCCAGCATGAGGCAATGGCCAGTTCGCTTATACGTGATCGCATTGATGATAACGATATAGCCGAACCACAAAAGTGGAAAAGTGTGGGGTTGAAAGGGTTGAAACCACGAGAAGCGATTCCAGGCGATCATCCAGGCACAGGCCACCCATCCGATAGCCACCCACCCCCACCAGGGAAATTGAAAACTTGAGGAGCCCTTATCGTTTCGGGCTGAATTCATTGAAAATAAACGGCGGATAAAAGGGGCAATCGTTCCTGCTATGCCTAATGCTAGAACTCCAAATATCGCCCATGAAAAAGAAGCCTCCCCTGACACTATTGGAATGGGTAGAAGAGTGAATTGGGGAGGGAAGGAATCTTCCCCCAGGAAAATTCCCAATGGGGGTAGGCCAAGAAGCAAAAAAAGAAGTATAAGGATTCTGAAGATTTTTGCGAATGATTGAGTCACAGTTGACGTGGGGCTTTCAAGAAAAACATATTAACTTTTTTCGGATTCTTTTCGTTCGTTTCCACATTTCCAGCAGGTGGTGAATTCTTTTTGATGCCCTTCACCACAACTCACGCAGGTCCATCCGGTTGTCTCTATGGGCCTGGCCATTTCCCATTCATCCAGTAATTTTTTCGCGCTGTCCCAATCTTCATCATTAAGCACCCATAGCTCAGGAAAGACTTCAACAAAGGGGACTTCTCCTCCTAGCATGGCTGATCGTTGATTTTTGATCGTGCAGGGTAATTGAGCTTGATCCAGAAGTTCCTGGCGAGATTCCACATCAATGAGGCTTTGGGAGACGTACAGTTTTTTCATGATGAGACCCCCAAGAAGTGCAATATAGGCACGGCTTTTATATCCTATCTTCAGGCTATTGTAGGCTGTTTATCATTTAATTGCATATCCTAGAAAACCAGAGAAATCCGTACTGGCGTAGAAAAAAATTTGATGGAAAAGATGCCAGGAATATTTTAATTGAATTTCCTCATTCTCAAGGTGGAATTGGACTATAGATTCATCGCTAATTTTGGGGCTGGTGAGGATAGGTAGGGGTAAACATAAAAAGGTTCCCGATTCCTCCCTGCCCGAGGATACGGGAGGAAGCACCAACAATACTTATGTCCCAATACTAAAGATAGTGATCGAGAAAGGCACGAGGGGAAAGTATTTGTATGCCCCTATAACCGGATACCTTCAGCAATTCCTTGTCTCCACTGATAATGAACTTGGATTTTCCGGAGACTGCACAGGCAATAAATTTATCATCGTCGGGATCACTACAAATGGGAGTTGGCAGCTCGGTTGCTTGAATGAGTTTTGCTTTGGCAACGAGGAGGCTCAGAATGGGATCTAAGTTTACATCTGGATATTGTGCTGACAGGAGGGAACTCACCCGGAAATATTCGATTAATATAGGCTCGGAAATTAAAAGTGGAAGCTTGCCATGTTTCCAGCTTTGAAGAATTCTGTATGGTGGGCCAGTAAAAAAGATTCCTGAGATCAAGACATTGGTATCAAGGACGACCCTCACTGTTTTGCTCGAGTCGATTTGATCGCTTGCTTGATATCCCCTTGTTTGATCCTTGCCCTCCGAGCTTGTTGTCGGGCCTTTTTGATTAATGCGTCAAACTCGGCCATTGATGGTTGCCGAATTTCTTTTAATACCACTGTTCCTTCCCCTCCGACCACGACGAATTTTGAGCCGGGTTTAAGTTTGAGCTTTTTTCGAATTTCTTCTGGGATAACGATTTGCCCTTTGGAGGAAAGTTGGGTTGTAGCGAGTGGGGTCATATTCTTGCTCCTATGATGTTAATCTTACCAGTAAGAATAAGATGGTCACGCAAGTTTGTCAAATGCGTATTGTTTTCGGTTGAGCGGAGATTTTGGGAAAAGAAAAAGGTGTTGGGAACCTTTTCGTCGAACTCATGGCAAAACTTTTTTTGAGGTTGGACAAAGCCATGAGGGTCACGTATGAAAAAGTCTTGAATTTAATCGTCCGCAACGCTTTCAACACGGATAACACTATCCAACTCGGGGTTCTTGCCTGTGTATTTTCCAGTTGGTGTTTCCCCTCACCCCAATCCTCTCCCCCATGGGTGCGAGGGAGTTTAGTCGGAGGGCAAAGACGATTATTTTTTCGTACGGCTAATAATGGAATTTTCCTTGAATGCGAAAATGTAATGAGACAATACATTTGAACGATACCCCCAGCTTGCTGGGGGGAGCTTCACTGAGGAGATATATGAGCTACGAGTTCCGAATGGGAATATTCCACGAGTTCACTTCCTTGGAGCCCTTGCTGAATGAGGGCGGGAATGTCGAGGTCTTGTTCCACCCTGAGAATACTGGGAAGGTCACATCGGGTTCGAGGGTGTTTGGGCACAAAGAGCGTGCAGCAATCTTGATCAGGCTCAATGGATGTTTCAAAGGATCCAATGGCTTGGGCTTGGTAGGTAATTTCAATTTTATCCATGCCGATCAGCGGCCTGAGGATTGGCAGGGTTGTGGCTTGGTTAACGACCGCAATATTTTCTGGTGTTTGAGAGGCCACCTGGCCGAGGCTGTCTCCGGTGATGAGGGCCCAGGCTCCTTCTTGTTCAGCGATATGAACGGCAATGCGAAGCATAAGACGTCGGTAGAGGACCACTCGAACGGGTGGGGGAGCCTTCAGGACGATTTGGCTTTGGATCTCCCCAAAAGGGATAAGATGGAGACGTGAGTGCAATTGATAGCCTGTTAGGAGTTGCACCTGGTCACGGACTTTTTCTTCTGAGACTCGTGAGAGGTAAGGGCGTCCATGAAAATGAACAAACATTACCTTGCAACCCCGTTTCATCATGCGATAGGCCGCAACAGGCGAATCAATCCCACCGGAAAGGAGGCAGACGACTTTGCCGCCCGTTCCCGTGGGTAACCCTCCCGGTCCAGGTTCTTTGGTATAGGAGTAGTAGGCGAAAGGCGGCACCAATTCGATGAAAACCGTCACATCGGGATGTGAAAGATTCACGCGTTTGTCGGTGCGTTCGACGATATAGCCTCCAACTTCTTGTTCCACCTCCATGGAGGTTTTAGCAAAACGTTTGTCTGCGCGCTTTGCCGAGACCCGAAACGTGGCGTAAGGGTGTGATGGGAAGTGGGTGCCGATGGCGTCTTTGAGAGCCGTGAGATCAGGGTTGTCGTAAGGAAGTGGAACTGACCGGGTCAGCGAAAAATTGACGATGCCAAATATGCGACCCAGTTGTTGCTGAATACGAGGCCACGCAGTTTCATCCGCAAAGCTGACACGAATACGACCTTGAAGCGCTTCGACGTGAACCTGCGTCAGGGGTTTGAGGGCGTGGCGCAAGTGATGGACTAACTGGTATTCAAAATGCTTTCGGTTTCGTCCTTTAAGCGCCACCTCATGATAATGCACCAAGGCATGAAGCATTAGTGGGAGGCTTCTAAAAACCGTTCGGCATCCATGGCGGCCATACAGCCCGATCCCGCTGCGGTGATGGCTTGGCGATAATTGGAATCCTGCACATCCCCAGACGCAAACACGCCGGGGATATTTGTGGTGGTTCGGAAGGGTTGGGTTTGAATATAGCCTTGGTCGTCCATATCGATTTGTCCCTTAAAGAGACTGGTATTGGGTGTATGCCCAATCGCGATAAAGACGCCAGATAAGGGAATATCTTCTTGTTTGTCGGTTTGAACATTGCGGAGTCGAATGCCCGTCACGACCCCATCCCCCAACACTTCTTCTAGAGTATTATTCCACTGAAAAGCAATCTTTTCGTTTTTCATGGCTCGGTCTTGCATGATTTTTGAGGCTCGTAATTTATCACGACGATGAATGAGTGTGACTTTCGAGGCAAACTTCGTCAGGAAGGTGGCTTCCTCTACTGCACTGTCCCCGCCCCCTACGACCGCAATCTCTTTGCCCCGGAAAAAAAATCCATCGCATGTGGCACAAGTCGAGACCCCATGGCCCATCAGTCGGCTTTCGGAAGGAAGTCCCAGCAAGTTGGCTGACGCGCCAGTAGAAATAATTAACGTTTTGGTTTCCACGGTGTCTTCGTCGTCGATGGTAATGCGGAACGGTTGAGACTGAAGGTCTACCTTGCTGACATGGCCGTGGCGAAACTGGGTCCCAAATCGTTCAGCTTGTGCTCGCATGTCTTGAATGAGTTGGGGGCCCATAATACCCTTGGGAAAGCCGGGGAAGTTTTCAACATCTGTGGTGAGGGTTAATTGCCCCCCGGGTTGCGAACCATCGATCAACAGCGGTGACAAGTTGGCGCGAGCGGCATACACCGCAGCGGTAAGGCCAGCTGGGCCCGATCCAAGAATTAACACGTCGTGTACCATTCCGTGACTCCTATTTTTTTACGATGAAGATAATCATCTTGTGGGTCGAATCAAGTGAGAGGATGGGCTCTTACTGTTTTTTGAGCTTCCTGTTGATATGCCCTATACAATGATTGGATCGCACGGCGCAACCGTGAACGCGGCCAGGTTCCATCCAGGAGGGCATCAGCATAATTGAGCTTTTCTCTGAGGGGCATTTGTTGTTGAATGCGTCGCAGGGCCTGAGTCTTACTGAGCCCATCACGGTGGCATGCACGTGCCAGTTGTGTCGATCGGTCGGCGGTGACCACAATCACATGATCCATTCGTCGGTGCCCCTGGGCTTCAATGAGGAGGGCTGCATCATAGATAATCACGGCATGAGGAGCGTGTTGGGCGATCATCTTGACCTGTTTGGCCTGCTCTCGCGCGACTCGGGGATGGATGATGTGTTGTAAGATTTCTAATTTATGGGGATCTTTGAAGACTATCTGAGCCAGTGCATGGCGGTTGAGGCTGTGGTCTGTATTTACGATACATGCTCCAAAGGTCTTTTTGATATCCTTCCAAGCGGGTTTTCCAGGCTCCACGACTTTCCGTGCGAGGTGGTCGGCATCGATGATGGTGGCACCGAGCGCTTGAAACATGGCTGCCACAGTGGTTTTTCCTGAGGCGAGCCCACCTGTTAATCCGACCACAACCATATTCCAACATAGCATAGGCATGAAAGAGCAACAATAAAGGTGGAAAAACGGACATGCAGGCTTGACCCTGCTGAACTTGGTGGGGTATTTGAGTATGAAGGCCCTTATTGGCCGGAAAATTTGTCTGGCCATATCCAACACAGATGGAAAATATGTCTGGCGTGAACATTCGACAGGTTGTCCCATATGTGTTTGTCTCTTTGGTGGGATTGGTCTGTGGAATGTTTGTGCCTTTGCTGGCATATGCCGAAGAAACCAAATTACCTGCAACCCCTACGGCTTCTGTGTGGCAAGTGGCTTCTGATGGAACGGGCCATTTTACGTTGATTCAAGAAGCCATTGAGCAGGCTGCATCCGGGGATACCATTCTCATTAAAGCAGGGACCTATGCGGAAGATGTGACGATTCACAGTAAAGACCGCGTGTCCATTATTGGGGACGGCATGGATCAAGTCTACATCACGGGGGAAAAGCGGGTTGGGACGCTTCACATTGGTAAATGGCCCTATGGGGCGACGGACGTCACCGTTCAAGGCTTAACGGTGATTCAACATGGTGGGTTGGGCGTGGGGATCTTTAATGGGAGTGGTGTCCATCTCAAGCACATTCGGGTGAAGGGGATGGTGTTTAGTCAACAGGTTCAAGACCTCCATATTGAAGACTGTGTTATTGGTGAAAGCGAGACGACTGGTGTGGCCTTTGCCGATTCCACCGGAACCTTGAGCCACAATTTAATCGTTCAGAATGATCATGGTGTGGCCATAGGGGGACAATCCACCGTGACACTTCGACAGAATGTGATAGCCAATAGTTTGTTTGAGGCGGTGTTGATGACTGATCAATCCAAAGCTACGCTGCTTCAAAATACGCTGGTCCACAATGGGGGTGGGGTGGCCTTTCATGATGAAACGCAGGCCGAGGTGATAGGTAATATTATTAGTCACAATACGGTTGGCTTGTTATTTTACCCACAGAGTCACACGGCGTTGACGTATAATGCCCTCTACGGGAATCAAAGTGATTACCTGTTGCAAGGGACCCCCCCAACTCCTACGCCTCAACGTGCCGGAAAAACCGATATGGCACTCGCCCCTGGTTTTATTAACCTTGAAAAGGGCGATTTTCGGTTACGAGCGGATTCTTTGTTGATCCATATCGGGGAGTTTCCGTTTTTAGGTGCTCTTCCCCCAATTTCTTCCAACCCATAATTCCACCATTTTGCCTGGCCAATTTACTGTAGCGTGAACTCCTTTCTGGATTGGCGCTTTCCTCCACCGTCACCGGTATTCCAGAACAGAAGGTGATCAAGCCGTTTGCGGGGAATGGTGCCACTCAGTAGCTCGACGAAAAGATAAGACTCAGGAAGAGCGATCGGTCCGTGGAGTTTTGGACAAGGTGCGAGTCAATGGCCAGGTACAATCACCATCTGTTTAACCGCCCGATAACGAATTGGGGACCCAAGGAGTTTAGACTGGCTCTTGGGTTGTTGAGGTTTAACGGGATGGAACATAGGGTTCGCGCTGGGCGATCTTGACGAGTTGGCCTGACTGAAGGCGACTATTGGTCTGTAGTGCGTTAACGACCGCGACTTGTTCTATGCTCCAGGTACTCCCAGTTCGAGCAAGAAGCTCTTGAAGTGTTTCTCCATCCATGGCCGTGGCAATACGTATTTTCGTGATGGTAATGTTGGCCTGCTCGGAGGCTGTCATTGGCCTAAAACTCTGAATGGTGGAACGAAGGAGCGTGGGGGACTGTTCAAACTGATCCTTTGGAAGCACCCCAGTGATCTGATAGACCAGTTCTTTGTGCGCGATCCATGTGATTTCTACAGTAGCGGGACCTTGTTTCGTCCGCGTTTCCATCTGAATGCGTGCTGCTGGAAGCCCCCCGACTTTAAATTGTTCTACCTTTTCTAGGATTTTGCCCTCGGCTTTTTTATCAAGTGCACGGGGGACCATCATCGGGTCATGACCTTTGGCGGCGACTTGAAGGAGCATAAAGGCTGCTTGGTCTTCCGTGGCTGCTAAAACAGCCTGCCGCGCATTGTGGGTCTTCCAGCCAGTCGGGAATCGAAAAGCGAAGTCCAAAGCCGGCTGGAGAAACAGGTTCTCGACAAAGACTCCTTCAGCCGGATGAGGGCCAACGACAAGACCATTCAGCTTGCCAAAAAAGGTCGCACGATCAGTGGCAATCGACCTGGATTTGGCCCTTACCATCTTTTTGGCATAGGCGGCGGTATTCTCCATGCGCTCAGGAGTTGCTGGGTGTGAGTCGAAAAAACCCGGCTGGCGGCTTTGTCCTAACTGCAGTTCCTCTTGGCGCTGGAGCGTGTGTAAGAAAGTAGAGAGCTTAGAAGGATCCCATCCAGCCTTGGCCATGATGTCCACGCCCACTTCATCGGCTTCTCGTTCTTGTTGCCGGCTATAGGGTGCAAGAAAGGCCTTGCCTGCCAAGGAGGGAATGGCTGCCACGGCATCCCCAAGACTTTCGCTCACCAGACCAACGGCGCCGCCCGTAATTCCGGCTACAAGGGCAAATGGTGCCGCCGCTGACATTCGCCTGACCGAATGGCGAGCAGCAACATGCCCGATTTCGTGTCCAAGCACACCTGCCAACTCATCCTCAGAGTTTGCCAATGCCAGGAGCCCCCGTGAGACATAGACGAACCCTCCGGGCAGCGCGAAAGCATTCGGTTCAACCATTTCCACCACATAAAAATGATACTCCACATCTTTCCTGGGTGACTGCATGGCAAGCCGTTTTCCAATTGCCTCGATGTATGCGGCAAGGGCTGGATCCTCAGTCAAACCCATGGATTCTTCCACCTCTCGTGCCGCGTCCTCCCCAATTTTCCGTTCGCCTTCGGTGGTGGTCAGGACAAAGTCAGGCCGGCCCGTTACGGGATTCATCGCGCACCCCTGAAACACCAAAGCAGTTAGCAGACCTGCGAAGCTTCCTGAGCGGATAAGGCCATGTATCCATATCTTGGATTTGGCCATTAGGGCATCCCTCGGCAAGAAAAACGCCAGGTGAGACCGACTTGTGACTCTAAGCTCTTGTTCATAGGATGGTAGGGTTAGGAAGCGTTGCTGCACAATTGGCCTGTGATGGTGGGTGTCGTTACAATGGTTCATGGCACACAACGCATACACCTTCCGCTACCGTGTTCGTAACTGGCGTACCTACAATCAGGCTCTGATCGACCGAGGTGGGATTACCTTCTGGATCGACGAAGCCGCGTTGGCGCTTGGAAACACTCCCAAACCAACAGAAGACGTGGCGCTCCCAGGATATACTCCGACACCGTTATTCAATGTGCCCTTGTTGTGAAAAGCGTCTAGGGCCTCAGCTTGCGAGCCGCTCAAGGGTTTGTGCCCTCGGTGATGAGTCTCATGAGATTCGACCTGCCGGTGCCGAACTATAGCACCATTTCTCGGCGCCAAGGATCACTCACAGTCCCGACCTTTGCATCATCAAATAGCCGGCCCCGTCATATTGTCATTGATGCCACTGGTCTTCGGGTCTATGAAGCCGGGGAATGGCACGCCCAAAAGCATCGCGGGGATCAACGCCGTCGTTGGCGCAAACTCCATTTGGGAGTCGACGAGCACACGAAAAAGATTGTGGCTGCAGAGATCACCGCGAGCAAGGTGCATGATAGTCAAGTCCTGACTCGGTTGTTGAGGCAGATTTCCGGGAAGGTCTGT
>JAZFZJ010000181.1:0-8138 GCA_036443915.1 Nitrospirales bacterium | reverse complement strand
ACTCGCCGTCTGTTAGCCGGAGTGGATCTGGTGACCGTCTCGAAAATTCTTGGGCATCGTTCCATTCAAACCACCATGCGGTACCTCCACTTGGTTCAAGATCACATGGCCTCGGCTATCAACCGAGGATCGTTGGTCTTGGGTGAGACCGAGGGGAGTTTTCAGGGTAAAGTGGGGACTAAAACGGGGACTAACGTAGGAATTCCTAAATGAAAAAACGTGAGGAAATGTGGAGAGAAAACGTGATAACCCTTTGATTGTATTGGTGCCGGAGGCCGGACTTGAACCGGCACAGCCCGTTAGAGCCGAGGGATTTTAAGTCCCTTGCGTCTGCCTGTTCCGCCACTCCGGCATCCTACAGGTAGGCGAGCTGACTGTACCACTCCTTCTAAACCGGTGCAAGATTCGTTCAATGACATGAACATAAGGTGCGAGACAGGGATACCTGAGCACGGAAGGAAATTGCTTTTCGCCTCAATCCCACTATGGCACAAAAAAAGAGGATGCGAAGTTCTCGCATCCTCTTTTTCCCCCCAAAAAACTCTTAGGGATGTTTCGTGACCCTAGCTTAAGTTCATACGAACCACCATATGGTTTCGTCTATTTTCTTGGAAACACGCTTCATTATCACTGTGACAAAATGGACGTTCTTTCCCATAGGATACAATTTTGATCCGATTGGGTTGTACACCAAGAGCGACCAAATATGCACGCGCGGCTTCCGCCCGTTTTTGCCCAAGCACAAGGTTATAATCCCCCGTCCCTCGTTGATCACAATGCCCTTCAATCATCAATGCCTTTTCAGGATTGGCGTGTAACCACTCCGCACTTTCTGCCAGATATTCCGCTGCCACTGGAGAAATACTCCAACTGTCAAAGCCAAAGTAAATATCCTGCACACTGCCCTGGAAACCAGGAGTCACGTCATTGGAAAGATTCCCGTTACCACTGGCACTGGATTTCCGGATTTCGGCTGAACCGCCATTCTGAGCTCCGTGGGGCTGAGCAATGTTCGTTTCTGGATTGACATATTCCGGGGAAGGGCCACCATTTTCCTTCACATACGCCTGAGCCCATGTTTCTGGGTTGGGACTGGTGGGTGAAGCACTGCCCTTGCTAAACCCATCCACCTCTCCATAGCGTGGTCCGCTTCCTGGAACCCCTTCATATTCATGACCATAATCAGCCATTTCTCCTGGACCATCGACCGACAATGAACCCGCTTGGGATGGATCTCCGTAAAATTCTCGGCTACTATTTTTATTTCGCAAGTAAGCGTTGGCCCAGGTTTCGGGATCCGGATTACTGCTTTCTGCAGATCCATTCCCAAATCCAGTTACCGGACCGTGATTAGGACCGGAACCGTCCACTCCTGGATATTCATGCCCATAGTCCACCCCATCTGATTGTGGGGGTGTTTCTGGTTCTTTGTTGATGCCCCCGTCACTCTGGGGATTCAAACTGTTTCCCCGAAGATACGGATCATTCCCATTAACCATTCCTCCTGGAAAGGTCTCCCCGCCATAATTTCTAGCATCTCTGGTGGGGTAGTCAATGGATCCGACTATCTCCTCTTCACCCTGTCCATTCACTTCCCCTTCTGAATTCGCCCCATACTTGACAGAATGACCGCTACATCCCGAGGCCATAAGCATGCCTACGGTAATGGCAATAACGAGCTTTTTATTTTTTGGACAAACCCACATGAGATCCTCCTGGGACAATGGTTACTCTATTGTTGGTATGTGTGAGCCTGGGAACGTATCGAATCCTCATCTCATCACACCTTGAATGACTCCGGTTTTTCAGCCTAAAAAGACTTTAGACGCATTGTCCTTTTCACGAACAAATTCACGTCAAAAGACCTATCGGTTGATTCAAAGAAAACTTAAGGATCCACCACAACAGGCATGAATAAACACCCACTTCCTTTAACGTCCACCAACTTACACCTTTTGTGAATAGCTGATAGGGACTCTGGTGTTCGGACTTGGCCAGCCAATTCTCCCCAACACCAGGTTTTTTCTGAGGCTGAGGGGATGGGGCAATCAAGAGAGTTCTAACTATGGTTTAAGTGAGAGAACACAGCGCTTAGAAAAAGTCATATGGCCAGTAATTTCAAAAATACCTATAAAGGTATAAGGGAAAAATGACTGGCCACCTAGGGGACTCACATCACATTCCCTGCCTGGCCGACAAAACACCAATGAATCCCTGAGTAGTTTTAAGAGGAAGTCACTAGAAGAGCAGGAGGCAACCCTAAAGAAAGAACGGGAGAAAGAGAAAGAGCCTTGTTCAAGCCAGAGTCACTGGACCTTTGGAGAGAAGGACGGTAATACGGCCATCTGGTACCACTTCCAAAATTGAGCCACCCCCTCAGCTACGGATGTTTGGGGATCATATTGCAGCAATTCTCGGGTCTTCGAAATATCGGCAAACGTATAGGCAATATCAGCATCTAACATGGGAGTTGGCACTAACTGCGCCGAACGTCCTACCAACTGTTCAATGCCTTTGACAAAATCAGACAGAAGAACCGGCTCGCCCCTTCCCAGGTTAAAAATTTCATACCCCATGGGACGATCGACCGCCGTCACAAGCCCACTTACAATATCGTCCACATACGTCCAATCTCGATGCATGTTGCCATTGTTGTAGAGTGGGACTTCACATCCAGTAAAAATATTATCCAACACCTTATAGGCCATCATGTCCGGTCGACCACGCGGACCATATACCGTAAAAAACCGGAAAACCGTGCAGTCCAGTCCATACAAATGGTGATACGTATGCCCTAACATTTCACTCGCCCGTTTGCTGGCTGCATAGGGAGCCAGAGGTCGGTCACACGAATCTTCCGGTACAAAGGGCACCATCTGGGTATTTCCATACACAGAGGAAGTGGACGCAAAGACAAAGGTAGGACAAAATTTCCGTTGCTTCGGTCCAATTCGCCCAACAGCTGCATCCAGCAAGGCGAGCGTCCCCATCACATTCACATCATAGTACAACCCTGGATCATCGATGGACACCCGCACGCCAGCCATTGCGGCTAAATGAACGATGGCATCAATATGATGATCATGGAAAAGATCTGCGAGTAATTGCCGGTCACGGATGTCTCCCTTGAGGAATTGAAACGTTCCAGGCCATTGGCTGAGGAGAGCCTGCTCAGTGACTTCCCGGAGATTCGCCTGCTTTCGGGACGGATCATAATAATTATTCAAATTGTCCAAGCCAATGACGTGATCACCACGTTTCACCAAATGTCCCACAGCATGACTCCCTATGAAGCCAGCAGCTCCCGTTACGAGAATGGTTTTTCCCACAGACACTCCTTAGAAAATTGGGTACAAGCTTTTTGTCCTCAGGGTATAAATATGGCAGAAGATACCCCTTGGTTCTCTCCCGGTTCAAGGGGATACTCGACCTTAGGCCTGCAAGGCACAAGGAGTCCTTGAATCAACCTTTCGTTTCGGCATGACTCGAATGAAGCTTGACCACCTGGCACAATTGAGCATGATCCTCACCCGCATGACCGTTTACCGTTTCCATCCAATTGTTGTATCAAAGGTTTATCTTGCATACACCTGTCTCTTGAGGGACTTTCCCTAGATTGCTACAATATCCTCATCATGTCTATAATTTTTAGTGGAACCGTGAGTGTTCCTCACACTCGAGAAACCACGAATTTAGGCACGGGGAATGATTTCGAAGCCGAGGTCGTGGTTTTTAATTGTAATTGTCATACCTATCAAGAAGTCATCGCATTGTTTTGTCAAATCATTCCAGGAATGGCCCCCGCCAAAGCTTTTGAGTTAGCCTGGCAAATTGATCATCAAGGGAGCGCAAGTGTGTTTCAAGGCGAGATCAAGCATGCCGATACCATTGGGAACCACCTAGCCGCCGGCGGATTACGCATTGAAGTTCGCTACTAAACTCAGGGTCTGTTTTATTGACCACGTATCGGTTATTTTTTCTTCGCGAGGCGCGGCCGGACCGAGTGGGGAAGTTTTTTCTGTTTGCTCTTACCCGTGGGAAGGGAGGCTGTACCAGGACGAGCTTTTTTAGGAGCCTTTTTTGAAGAATCCACGGTGACCTTTTTGGTTTTACTTCGCGAAGATTTTGCCTCTTTGTCTTTGGTTCCCAATTTGCTGACCGGCTTTGGTTCTTTCTTGGACTCTTTCAACTTTTGGGGTGATGCCCCCTTGGTTTTGGTCGCAGAAACCGTTGGCTTCTGACCTTTTTCTTTTTTCTTTGTTGACTGGGATTTACCCTTCCCCAATGTCCCCAGAGGCTTGATAACAGGGAAAGAGGGAAGCTTCTTCTTTTTTAAAGCATCACCAGAAAAAACTTTCACCTGATACAGTTCGAATAACAGATCAATAGCCTTTTGGTCTCCTTTCCTGGCGAGGGTGAGCAAACGGCGACGTTGATTCATCTCTTCTTCTTCCGTATGGGAAGTCACTCGCCGTTCCATATTACGATCCTTTCTGTGTTAATAAAGGTTGCTCATTTTCGCTCAAATTGAAAGGCAAATTATTTTACACCAGGACAAATACAATTGGCAATATTCCCTAATGAACTTTTCTAGCACCAACACCTCGTTTTTTTCTTCCAACATAAAAAATAAAATTCTGAACAAGACAGACTCAAGAGTTGTCCACTGAGAAAAATCGTTTTTGCGAATAAAAAACCTTAAACGAGAAAATGTTCAGGAATGAATACAAAGAGACACCGGCTTTCCTCAAATGATCGGACAACGTACCGGCACGACACAAAGAAGGAAAGCGAATTAATACGCGGGTTGTTTTTGTTTATAGCGAATTGAGAGTAGCCTTGGCTTCATCCGAGCCAGGAAAATTTGGGCTTAGCTGAAAGGCGGTCTCCAAAGTTTTCTTGGCACTGGCTGAATCTCCTTTTTTGAGTTGAGCCATCCCCAAGTGGTACTGAACCACAGGATTATCCGGCAGTTTTTCTGCCGCTTCTTGGAGTAAGGACACCGCTTTCAAATAGGCATTCTTCTTGTAATATATCCAACCCAGCGTATCCGCAATATGGGGGTTATCACTTTGTTGCGATCGGGCATTCTCAGCAAACTTTAAAGCTTCGTCAATATTCCCTCCATTTTCCGCCAAAATCCAGGCCAAATTATTCCCAGCCGGAGCAAACTTTGGTTCAATCTCTAGGGTTTTCCGATAATGGATTTTGGCCTTTTCATAATCCTTGCGTTGTTCCGCCATCATTCCCAAAATCATATGAGCCGGAACAGCTTGGGGATTTTTGTCGAGAAGCCGTTCATATTCCTGCACCGCTTGCTCCACCCGGTTCGTCCGGCGATACAGTTCGGCTAAATTTATGTATGAGGCTTGGATTTGGTCATTCAGTTCCAAGGATTTCTTAAAGGCTTGCTCGGCTTTGTCAGCTTGGTTCGCCTGCATCCAAAGCCCGCCCAATAAATTATAGAGAAGGGGATTATCCGGGGAAACTTCCACTTGCTTCTGGACCCGCTCACGCGCTTGCTTGGCCTCCCCACGACTAACACGAATACTCGCAATTTGAGCCAAAGCCTGTACAAAATCGGGATTCGCCTTCAAGGCTTCTTCGAAGTGCGCCATGGCCTCATGATACTTTTTGTCTTGCCGGTCAATGACGCCCAACTGGAAATGGGCAACAGGATCCTGAGGGAGTTGTTCGACAATCGCTTGGTAGACCTTTTTGGCTTGAGTCACATCTTTTTTCCCAAGAAAGGCCTGTCCTAAAAGATGCACCGCCTGAACATCTCGAGGATTGAGCCGAATCGCCATTTGGGCCTCGTCCACGGCCATCTCGTAAGACCCTTCGGCCATCCTGGCAAAGGCTAAGGCCTTACGAATTCCCCGATCTTGAGGAGCCAATTTCACGGCTTCGTTTAATTCGTGAAGAGCCTGTGAAATATCATTTTTTGTCGCATAGGCAACTCCCAAATAATGATGGGCCATCGCTTGATTCGGGTCATTCGCCAGAATTGTTTGAAATAAAGGAATGGCTGCATCGACTTTCCCCCGGCCTAATAGCAATCGGGCTTGAAAGATTTGCGCCATCACAGTATTTTTGGTGTCTTCTAAGGCAGCGGAAATCGGTACCTCTGCTTCATCCCATTGCCGAGTGTCCAGATAAAAATTGATTAAGGAATAACTAGCCGGCTGGGATTGCGGATTTAACTCTACCGCTTTTTGGTAATGTTTCAATGCCTGGGAACCATTTCCCATAAAGGTATAGAATTCTCCCAGAAGTATCTGTGGCATTTCACTGTCGGATTTCCGTTTGGCTAATTTCTTATAAAAATCTTCCGCTTTTTTCCACTTTTGAGCCGTCAGATAATATTGCCCAATTTTGGCAGACAATACTTCATTGTCAGCATCCAACTCGAGCGCCCCTAAATATTGGGCTTCGGCTTTGGCTTGTTTGCCTTGAACTAAATACAAATCCCCTTTGGCAAGCATCAAGGTCGTGGAGGTACCCTTTCTCTGCAACCCTTGCTCTAAAATGGCTTCAGCTTCATCTGTTTTTTTCAGTGCGACATAAGCCCGAGCCAAATCGATATAAATCTGCTCGTTATCAGGATCTAGCTCGATGGACTTCTTTAATTCGGTAATCCCCTCTTCAAACTCTTTTTCAATAATTAAGCTTCGCCCACGTAACAAATGCCCTTTGGGATCCTGGGGTGATGAGGTCAACACAATGTCTGCATGTTTCATCGCCTCTTTGGGTTTTTGAGACAGCAGATACATCTCACCCAACTTTAACTGGGCATCCTGAATGGTGGGGTCTATATCCACCGCCTTCCTTAATTCCCCAAACGCCGCTCGTAGATCGGGCATCCCACCGATTTTCAGATGAATCAACGCTAACTGATGGTAGGCATTGGCGTCCTTCGGATCCAACTGAATAATATTTTTAAATTCAATAAGGGCCTCTTGATATTTGCCATCTGTGAAATAGGCCTTTCCCCGTTCATAATGCTTCGCCTTTTTTTCCTCTGCGGATAATTGAGTGCAACTACCTAGGCTCATCAAAATACATGGCAGCGCCAACCATAAAAAAATGGCAGTAAACCGTGTCCGTGGCATACACTCTTTCCCTTTCCGGAATTAATCGTTCTTCACAAACTTAGGATGTGATAATCAAATAACCCTCGTGGCCCGGTTTGTAGGTAACCCACGTATTCTGACAGACTCATTTTCTTAAAACTAGAGCCGGTCTCATTGCCCTACTCCGGAATGCAAAATTAGTCAACAGGCCAGATGAAGCCCTTTGCCCCCTAAAAGCCAAAGAAATAGGCCATTGATTGACAGCTTAAAGAGCCCGCCGATATAGTCATTTCACGTTTTTCCTTGCTTTCTCAAAAGGTTTGCTTTTCCCTTTAATGTTCACCTTCTTTATGTAAAGGCCATGATTCATGACACAACAGACAACCCCGTATGCCATAGAACAAATCGGCTACACAACCGTACGATTTAATAGTACAGGTATTTTTGAAACCCATAAAGATGCCATGGTGGACCCTTATGCCGCCACTCGAATGCCCAAATGCCCTCAGGTAGAAGGCATTCAATATGCCCCCCAAGAGGCCAATAAGATTTTACCAGCGATAGTCGTCCTGCATGATCAATATGGGCTTACCGCCCCAATTCAAGAATTAGCCAAATCACTATCTTGCCATGGCTTTGTTGTGTTGATCCCTAATTTATATGGGCGCCAAGGCGGAATGGTGACCGCCAATGCTGAAGTGGCTGAAGCTCTCATGGAGCGGCTTAATGAACAAATGGCTCTCCAGGACATTCATGCCTGCTTTGAATTCCTAAACGCCAACCTGACTGAAGATCCCCTATTAGAACGAACCACCCGTAACGCACATGCGATAGTGGGCTTGGGAATAATGGGGGGAACCCTTGCTATCAAGACCGCAACACAGCGTCGGCACCTCAAAGCTGCCGTGGCCATCGGTGGAACCCTTCCTCCTGACATGGAAATCCCACAACGTCTACATTGTCCCCTTATGCTGCAGGTGCCTGGGCAGGAGGTGGAACCTTCACGAGAAGCACAGGACCAATTTTGCGAAACGGCCAAGCAAGCTGGGAAATCGGTAGAAATGT
>JAZFZJ010000180.1:0-9724 GCA_036443915.1 Nitrospirales bacterium | reverse complement strand
CTCCCAATAACAGAGGAGATGCCGGGGAATGGAGGTACATCGCTACAGCCAAAAACACACTTCCCGTTAACAACAAGAAATAAATCTGGATGCTGGGGTAACACAAGTATGCCCAAATAAGATCCCGAAAGTTCATGCGATCAAGATGATACTTCTGCTGATACCACTGGCTCTTAAACATAGATCTCAACCTTACCAAATAATAACTTCAGAATGGTCGGATATTATGGTATACCATAGGGCATCCCTCATGCCGATTATAAAAACCTTCTCGGAAAGCCTCAAGAATTCCCCAACATCATTTAAGAACGTTCCTTATTTCAGGAAAAAGATAATCTCTTGTAGCGGTAGAGCACACCGACATGAATGACACGATACAAAAGTTCGGCTACCCCAACACCTGTATCAAATCCTTTCAACACTGGGTTGTGGTCTTACGCCCCCAACAAGTGACTCTTGGTTCCATGGTGTTAATTTGCCAAGAGGAAGCCCACGCGTTTTCGCAGATAAGCCAAGAGGCCTTTGCGGAATTCTCATTGGTGATTCGGGAGATCGAAACAGTTGTCTCACAGACTTTTTCCTATGACAAAATCAATTATCTCATGCTCATGATGGTTGACCCTCATGTCCATTTCCACGTGATTCCACGATATAAACATGAACGAAGATTTTCTCATCAGCAATTTTTTGACCAGGGTTGGCCTGGTCCCCCACTTTTGAAAAATCCCAACGAAACTACACAGGAGTTGAACCAAGAAATCCTGAGAAACCTTATTAAAAACTGGGGACTCTAGAACCCTGGAGGATCATTTCGGCCAAACCACAAAATATTTTCTGTTGCTAAATGAACCCATTTTGTGCGTTTTTTGCCACACGGTTTATGATTCAGAATAAAATACTGCCCCGTTACCCCTAATTCTTGGATGTTTCTTGAGTGAAAATCATGGCATTACAATTGCTGCGTTGTGTATGGTTTTTATCGTCTTTTAAGGAATACGCCTGCAATAAATCCTGAAATCTTATGATTGCAACTCCAACCAACCAGTCACTCACTCTCAGGCATGGGGATTTCTCGTCTCTCTCTAAAGCCCTTGATTACGCAGCTGAAGGACAAACAGGCTGTAATTTTTATTCTGGTCGTGGAAAATTAACCCATGTCCTTTCTTATGCTGATTTGCAAAAACAATCCCAACGTCTTGCAAGAAAATTGGGGGGGTTAAACCTAATCCGTGGATCCCATGTTGCTTTAATTGCTGACACCACTCCAGATTTCATTCGATTTTTCTTTGCGTGTCAGTATGCTGGTTTGACGCCTGTACCTTTACCCATTTCGCTGCATTTAGGCGGCCACCAGGCCTACGTTACCCAGCTTCGACGCCTCATCCAAAATTGCCAGGCCGCCATTGCCATAGCACCTGAAGGGTTTGTGCCCTTTCTAGAAGAAGCTTCCACTGGGTTGGACCTTTCGCTCATTGGAGGCCCAGAGACGTTTGCTTCGCTGGAAGAAGCCGATGATCCTCTACGCCCCTTAGAAACACATGAATTAGCCTATATTCAGTACACTTCAGGCAGTACCCGCTGGCCGAGAGGCGTCGAGGTCACCCAAGCAGCAGTGATGACTAATTTGTCGGGCATTATCCAACAGGGTTTGCAAGTCCGGCCTGGTGATCGATGTGTCTCATGGCTACCTTTCTACCATGATATGGGGCTGGTTGGGTTCGTACTTGGTCCCATAGCGTCACAATTATCCGTCGACTACCTCAGTACTCAAGATTTTGCCATGCGCCCACGCCAATGGCTGAACGTCATGACCAAGAATCAGGGGACCATTTCCTTCAGTCCCTCATTTGGATACGAGCTTTGCGTGCGACGCCTTGGGGAAGACCCCAATGAACGCTATGACCTCAAATCATGGCGGATAGCTGGCGTTGGCGCAGAAACGATCCGAGCAGACAGTCTCTCACGGTTTGCCCAAACTCTTGGCTCTAGTGGGTTTAACCCCGAAGCATTTTTGGCATGCTATGGGATGGCTGAATGTTCTTTAGCCATCAGCTTCGCCCCCCTTGATAAAGGACTCATGGTCGACCGAGTTGACGGAGAGAGGTTGTCCAATAGCCAACAGGCCATTCCTCTAACTCCCTCGCTCACCCATGATGATCAGCCTCATTGCAGCAAATTCGTGAACTGCGGGGCACCGCTTCCAGGGTATGAAGTCCAAATACGGAACAGAGCCGACCAAGTTCTGGGAGAACGAGAAAGTGGGACCATTTTTGTTCGTGGCGCCAGCATTATGTCAGGCTATTTTAATGACCCTGAGTTAACCAATGAGGTTCTTTCTCCTGATGGGTGGCTCAATACGGGTGACATTGGGTACTGGATAAAAAACAGCCTTGTGATAATTGGCAGATCCAAGGATATGATTATTATCAACGGACGCAATATCTGGCCTCAGGATTTAGAGTTCTTAGCAGAACAGCAAGCAGAGGTGAGGCCTGGAGATGCCTCGGCTTTTTCCGTTTCTGGACCAGATGGCGATGAAATGGCTATCATGGTTGTTCAATGTCGTGAGACGGACACCAAAAAACGCGAGGATTTGGTCACCCGCTTACGCTCGTTAGTCTATAAAGATTTATCGATTCCCTGTTATATCGAACTCATTGCTCCCAGGACTCTCCCTCGGACATCATCTGGAAAATTATCCCGTTCTCGAGCTAAAGCTGACTTCCTTGACCGTGTATCTTTGGAAGAAATAGCTCCTTTGTTATCCACAATCACGTAGGTCTATTTAAGACCAACGTCACCATATCCCATCATTCCCCTCCTAATATGCCGCCTACCGTTGCCCTCACCGGGGCTTCTGGTTTTATTGGTAGAACCATAGCTCAACATCTCTGTCAGGCAGGCTTTATGGTTCGAGGGCTCGTTCGACCTCCTCGTTCCACACAAGACTTACAAGATCTTGGAGTAGAACTCGTTCAAGGCAGCTTAGACAATCAGGAGAGCCTCCTAAATCTTGTCAAAGATTGCGTTGGGGTTGTTCACTGTGCGGGTGCCATTCGAGGAATAAGTAGGGAAGATTTTCGCTCAACCAATGTATCTGGTGTATCCCATCTTATACAAGCATGTCTCACCCAACCCTCTCCTCCACGGTTTGTCCTCTTGTCTTCTCTCGCGGCCCGGAATCCATCTCTCTCGCCCTACGCATGGAGTAAACGGGAAGGAGAAAAAGTATTAGCGCGTGAGGCTCAATCTATGGAGTGGGTGACCTTTCGACCGCCAGCTGTGTATGGGCCAAATGACCGTGTCCTTCGTCCTCTTTTCCAATTACTACAAATGGGCTTTGGCATACAACTGGGTTCCCAGCAAACCAAATTTTCTTTAATCCATGTAGATGACTTATCAGAAGTCATTCTCCTTTGGCTGAAAAAAAATGGGGTTCCCTTCAAAATCTTTGAAGTTGATGATGGATTTCCAGGGGGTTATTCATGGGAAGAAGTCTTCCGTTATTCTAAACATCCTCTACGCCTTCGCCTACATCTCCCACCCACACTTTTAAAATTCCTTGGTTCTAGCAACGAGGTCCTTTCACGAATATTTCGCTACGCTCCCATTTTTACGAGAGGTAAGGTCGCTGAACTCCTTCATCCAAATTGGGTCTGCAACAATGCTGATGTCACAAAGGCGCTCGGGTGGAATCCTCAAATCTCTCTAGAGGAAGGCTTGCGTCGTCTATTCACATCGGATAGGCTCACATCATCAAGAGAGCCTTAGGAAATTGTTTGTGAGATGTGTAGAAAAATGCGAACCTTCTTCCATTGGGATCTTCATTGGAGAGGTCCCCCCTGAATCAAGCATTTTGGGGGATGTTCAATAAGGCCTGTTCAACAAGGTCACAGGAACCTTGGCGCGTGGAATGTACACGAGAGTAAGGGAGCACCACCTAGGACAGAGAACGCCACTGGCGGAAATTTTCAACATTCCCATGTTGTTTGTTCTCTAAAACAATCACGATACCATGACAGCTGACACCAATATCCTCTCCCAACTCATCGAAACGCTGAAACCCTTTACTAAAAAAGGTCACCACTTAGGAGAAGACACTGAACTTGTTTCCGAGCTGGGATTAGATTCCCTGCAAGTCATGCAGGTTTTATTGAAAATTGAAGACCAATTTGACATTTCAATTCCCCTCAATAATATCCCCAATATCCTAACGGTTAAAGAGTTAGCTCAAGAAATTGAAAAATTACTGAGAGTCTAAGCATGGGACTATTTGAAAAATTTCACCCTATCAGGCAAGCTCGCCAAGATTTGCTGAAGACCGGGGTGAATCCCTTTCATATCACCGTCGAAAAAATACTTTCTCCTACCGAAGCCATCATTAATGGACAACAGACCATCCTGGTTGGCACCAATAACTACTTAGGATTGACCTTTCATCCTGACTGCATCCAGGCCGGACAGCAGGCCCTGGAACAAGAAGGCACCGGAACCACGGGATCACGAATGGCCAATGGATCGTTCTTGAGTCATTTTGAATTAGAACAAGCCATTGCAGAATTCTATGATCTGCCTTATGCCATGGTATTTTCTACTGGGTACCAGGCTAATCTTGGCATCCTCTCCTCTCTTGCCGGACCAGGAGATACCATTTTATTGGATGGGGATTCTCACGCAAGCATTTATGACGGATGCCGATTAGGAGGAGCAGAGGTCTTTCGTTTTAAGCACAACAACGTGGCAGACTTGGAAAAACGTCTTCGCCGATTAGGCGACCGAACCAAGAGAACACTCATTGTCGTTGAAGGAATTTATAGTATGCTGGGGGATAAAGCCTCATTGGCCGAAATCGTCGACGTCAAGCAAAAATATGGCGCCACTCTCGTGGTCGACGAGGCCCATTCGTTAGGGGTGTTGGGACCAAATGGTCGTGGATTAGTCGAGGAAGTTGGGGTAGAAAAAGACGTTGATTGCATTGTGGGCACATTCAGCAAAAGTTTAGGATCAACAGGAGGTTTTGGGGTCAGCCACCATCCAGAATTGGAACTGATTCGATATACTAGTCGTCCGTATATTTTCACAGCTTCGTCTTGCCCATCAGTCGTTGCCTCCACCAAAACCGCCGTTCGAATTATCCAAGCTAACCCGCAACTTCGACTTCAACTCTGGGACAATTCCCATCAATTGTATGATGGGTTAAAGCAAAATGGATACACACTTGGAGCAGAAGTGGGACCGATTATTGCCGCGATGATCCCCACACGAGAACTGGCCCTAGCCATGTGGCAAGGACTATTGGAACAAGGCATCTATGTCAATCTGATGATCCCCCCTGCCACTCCCAATAGTGAGTGTCTCCTGCGATGCAGTGTCAGTGCAGCCCATACCTCCGATCAAATCAACACAATTATTCGAGCCTTTTCCGACCAAAAAATTGCAGCCGATATCCAACACGGTTCTCACCCTCAGGCCATGGGAACATAGGCCAACACATGGTGGAGTTCTATCTGTTCCGAGAGCATGGACAAAACAAAGCCGTTACATCAATCTTCAGCGCCTTACTATCCTAATGAAGGGTTTCCAACTTAGACCACCTGGCGTAAGGCCAGTTCCTGAAAAAATCATACTGGGAGTCAAGGATAGCGCTTCCCCATCCCCCCTTTCTCCCGTTCAAATATTTGTAGGGACGGAACTTGCCCAACACCGCGCAGAACGGGTGTTCATTTGGTCAATTGAAGCCATTCGGAATCCTGGCCGTATCTATGAAATATACCTCATGAAGGAACTGTCCGGATTCGACCGCCGTCGATGGTTAACAGGATTTACGAATTATCGCTTCGCCATTCCTACGTTTCGTGAGGGATTTGGCCGAGCCATTTATAATGACGTGGATCAGATTTATCTCACTGATCCTGCAGAATTATTCGACCTGGACTTGAAAGACCATGGGTTCTTGAGCATCGCCCCCAACGATTCCTCCGTCATGGTCATGGACTGCCAAAAAATGGCCTCAGTGTGGACCCTTGAAGCCGCTCAACAGGAAAGAAAAAATGTTCTTCTCCAAAAAGCCTTGGCCGTCAGCAACCTTTGGGGAAAACTTGACCCCGAATGGAACTCTCGAGACGAAGAATATCAGCCAGGAAAGTCCAAGGTCTTACATTATACCGCCCTTCATACACAACCTTGGCATCCCTTTCCAGAAAAATTTGTTTATCAGAAAAGCCCGGAAGGAGATGTCTGGACAAATTTGGAGAAAAGTGCCAACCGAGCTGGTTACCATATATTCTCAAGAACTCAACCCAGTTCACAATTTACAGAATTAGCCCACCAGGCATCAACGAAACTCATAGCGTCAAAGGATGTGTCGGCTTTTTCCCAACAGGAAGATGATTTGAAAAATCTGGCTGAATACGCCACGACACTACAGGCTCGAACGCTTCTTTATTATCACATGGGCTCGCCACAAGACGTTTTCCAAGACCGCGAGTGGATGTATGCCAACTCTTCTGCACTCACCATCACCCCATTCGATCTTTCCAAACAAGATCCTGATTCCTTGCCTTCTCAACAATTTGACATGGTTTATTCAGCAGGCGCGCTAGGGTCCCTCCCCATAGAAGATATCCCTTGGGTCATAGAAGAAATGTTTCGTCTTGCCAACTCCCTCGTCTATGTACGCATACAGGATTCTGATCTTGATCGTTCCTTTTCGGGCGGCAGGTCTCATCATACACAAAAACGGGATTTTCACTGGTGGACCCACCATTTCCAAACAACCAGTGCCCGCCATCCCGCCATTCATTGGAAACTCGTGTTCCAAAAGGAAAATGCCCGTGTAACCAATCCCCAACTCATTCGTTGTGGGGGCTATTGGATCGGTTCTCCACCGCGCGTCTGGATTCTGTCTGATGAAAAAGTCGGGCATACCACCCAATCAGAAGGTCTGGCAAAATCCCTTGGATGGCCCTATGAAATGAAGCATTTACATTTTTACCGTTGGAACAAAATCCAAAAATTTCTCTGGGGAATATTTCCTCCAACTTGCATTGGGCTAAACACCCTTCAATCTTCTCCCCTTGGCCCGCCCTGGCCAGATATTGTGATTTCAACGGGCTGGCGTCCCGGCCCGATCGCCAGGTGGATTCGTCAGCAAAGTCATAAACAAACTCGTATCGTACAATTGGGTCGAAAAGGGGGAGGTTCTGCAGATTTGTTTGATGTGGTCATTACTCCAACCTATTATGGATTTCCTCCACACCCTCACAGAATTGAAACCATTACACCACTCCATCAAGTGACCCAAGAGAAATTGGACGAAGTCATTCAGTGGTGGCCAAACCTGTTCGATAACACTTCCCATCCCCGTATTGTCTTCGTGGTTGGAGGGTCCACCAACCGCTTCCACTTCACCTCAAATTTCGCTCGATCTATAGGGAATCAGCTAAAAGACCTAGCTGAGAAATGCCAAGGAACGGTCTTTGCCGTCACGTCTCCACGAACCGGGAAGGAAGTTGTTCAAACCCTTGAGTCCATATTATCGCCAGAACACGTTGTTCATAAATGGCGCCCTAACCAACCTAACAACCCCTATCTGGCTTATATAGCCGGAGCAGATGTGATCATTATTACCGGAGAAAGTGAATCAATGTTGGCCGAGGTCTCCTCATTAGGAAAACCCGTCTATATCATTCCGCTCCCCGAACGCCCACCAACATGGAATGTTCGCCTCAGCCAGTGGATTGTTCAACGAGCCCATTCTCGGCCAGTCAATAAACGTGGGACCCTTCGACCTCAACAAGGCATGGAACGGTTTTGCGCTCGTCTGATTCGAAAAGGAATTTTTCAGCCACGGCGGGATCTCAATGTGCTGCACCAAATCCTGATCCAAAAAGGCATTGCTCGGTTATTCGGAGAACCCATTGAAAACGGAAGGCGTCCACGATTAAACGAAACTGAGACTGTCGCTCAAAAAGTCAAAGAGACCTTAGGAATCTTTGACCCAATCCAGGGACCAAAACGCTAGGAAGTAGAAGACTAAAGCCTACAGTCCTGTTAGTCCCTACGTGTCAATTATGATCAAACCACGCCGCCGCCTTACGCTTCCTGTTGAAGTCTTTAATAGAGAATTTGATGCAAAGGTTTTACTTTCCTGCTTCGCCGCTGAACGTGGGTTTTCTGTCATTATCGGGGAGAAACATGAAATAAAGCTCAACTTGGCTTCTTTACCCAGATCCATATTCATTCCCACCAACCTTCACAATCGCTACCACGTAACCACCACCCTTCTGAATAACTTGGGACATACCCTGGTCGGATCAGACGAGGAAGCCATTGTCTATTGCTCGCCCGAGGTCTATGTGAAGGAAAAATTAGGGACAGAAGTGTTTCCACAACCAAAATTGTTCTTTGCTTGGGGCCCAGAAAATTCTCGAATTTGGAAAATGCAACATAACTATAATCAAATGCCCATCCATATCACGGGGAATCCCCGCATCGATTTATTGCGCCCGGAGTTACGCCCCTATTGGTCGCATCAGGTTGAGAGCATACGCAAAAGATTTGGAAGGATTATCCTGATAAACACCAATTTCGGTAAACTCAATAACTTCCGTCCTAACAAAGGGGACGAGAGAAAAGCCCTCGATACCGCAGCGCTTTCCCCTTCGAAAGTGGATGAATTCGAACTGGGAATGGCAAAGCACCGCCTTGCCCTTTTTCAATTCTTTCAAGAAATGGTGGGGAAAATATCCGAAGCCTTTCCCAACCTTACCGTTCTCATTCGTCCTCATCCGTCTGAAAACCATGAGAGTTGGATACAGGCAGCGAAAGGCTGTTCGAATGTTCAAGTCCTTATTGAGGGCCATGTTACCCCCTGGCTATTGGCAGCTGACAGTATCATCCACAATAGTTGCACCACGGGATTAGAAAGCTATTTGCTGGGACGACCAGTTTTTTCCTACCAACCTATCACTTCGGACCGATTTGACAAAAAACTTCCCAATACCTTAAGCCACCAAGCGACATCGTGTGAAGAATTGATCAAACTCATTGAGACGTCCCTGGCATCTTCTCCAATGGCTGAAAAATCAGGTGCGCGAGAAAAAAAGCAGTTAATTGAAGATTTTATTGCGGCCCTTCAGGGTCCCTTTGCTTGTGAAAGAATTGTCAGCACATTAGAGAATATTGACGACACCTGTTTACGATTACCTACGAATCGGAAAGCCGTCATAGTGGCAAAAACTCATGCTCTGAGCCGAAAATTACGACGAAAATTTAATGCACAATATCGTCTTGGCGATCAGAACAGAGCACAACGCTATGAATACCTCAAACACATTTTTCCGGAAATAGACCTTTCCCAGATCGAGGGACGGATCAATACCTTCCAGAATGTTTTAGGCAGGTTCACCAACATAGGAGTGAAAGCCCTGAACGACAGTATCTTTGAAATTTCTTCCAACTAATTACTCCGAATTGATGATTTGGTTTGAATGTAGACACCGGATCCTGTGAAGGTTTTGAGGAGGTTGCATGTATAGCGTGAAAATTTTTGGCGCCGGATCCATTGGCAATCACCTTGCCCATGCTTCCCGTTCTCTAGGATGGAACGTCACCTTATGCGATCTTGACCCAGCGGCATTAGATCGAGCCAAATCCATGATTTACCCCACCCGCTATGGAAAATGGGATAATGCTATCAAGCTGTGTTTAGTTAATGAAGCAC
>JAZFZJ010000179.1:0-2960 GCA_036443915.1 Nitrospirales bacterium | reverse complement strand
ATATGTCAAATATGGCCAGAGTCGTTTTGATTTCCCAATCCGGTAGAACTCTTAAAGTTGAGTCCATTCATGAGAATTGGGCTAAGCAAGACATTGAGCTCTTGTGTGTGTAGTTGGCTAAGGGTTGGCATCTTGCACTCATGTTTATCTGTGGGCACCTTCATGTGACGGATGATGCCCTCCCTCGTATTTTGGGCTTTTTACCGTGAGGACAGGGTAGGGAGTTCGTGCAAGAACCTTGGAGGTTGTGCTACCTAAGATCAAGCGAGAAAGTCCCTTTCGCCCATGTGTTCCCATGACAATTAAATCGGCTTGCTGCCCCGCGGTGGTTTTCAGGATGGCGTCCACCGATATTGTGCCGAGTAACTCATACCTCACGATGATGCCTTGCTCGGTCAGTACGGCTGTGAGTTCAGCCAACCGCTTTTCTACCTTTTTTCGCTTGGTGACCTCTTCAAGGGGATGAGTCAAGGTAAAGTCCAAACTGTACGACAAAGGTTCAATAGCATGGACTAGAGTCAGAGAGGCATCAAACCATTTGGCGATTTGAACGGCGTATTCATAGGCATCCATGGAGCAATCGGAGAACTCCAATGGCAAGACCAAGTGGCGAGGTTGTATCTGCAAAGGATGCGTGGGGACGCTATCTTGGGACTTCTGGTGAGGAATGGAAAGGACCGGGCAGGGGGCACGCTGAACCACCCGCTCGGCCACGCTGCCGAAGAGGACACGATCCAGACCAGTCCAGCCGTGAGTTCCCGTCACAATTAAATCACATTTCTTCTCACGGGCCATTTGGCAAATGAGGTCAGATGGTAGCCCTCCTCGCATTTCAGTGGAAATGACGGGAACGTGTCGTCGGGCCTCGGTAAGCAGGTTTTCCAATTGCTCCTGTGCCACCTTTCGTTGTTCATCCAAGTAGCGTTGAGCGACTCCGGCATCGATATCCAACCCGGGTTGTAGAGAAAGAACATGAAAAATGGTCAGCTGGGCTTCAAATACCTTTGCCCATTCCATGGCATATCGAAAGGCTGGCTCAGAACTTGATGAGAAATCCGTCGCAAATAAAATATGGGTAACGATGTTGACCATATAATTTCTTGGCCTTTCGCCTCAGGGGCCAAATGAAAATATGGATGACCGTGGATTATACCGCATCCACGGTGAGAAGTAAGATTTCCGGTCTACCCGACCTCATGTCCTCCTCCAAACAGGCAGCGGTGGAAACACCGGGAACAGCCCGGATTTTTCCCACCGTGGCAAAATAAGACCCTGCGACATCGAGGGTAGTGACGAGGCGGGGAAGTCGCAAGGCTTCCCCGCCTTTTTGGGATGAGCGTTTTACTCGTTTGAAGCATGAATAGACAGCTTGGATAAGAGATGGAATAATCTTACAAAAAATCAAATTCCCCATACTTGGGATTTGGGAGCTTCGTGCGGTAAAATGCCATAAGGTTGTCTTTGGCAAATGCATCAGCGGTAGATCGATGCAATGGGTGAATGGTCCTCTGAATGTTAACAAGGAGGTGTCCCATGAGATCGTTTATCCGGGTTGTCTTGAGTGTATTACTAGTGGGTGTCGGCTTGGGCAGTCTTGCCATGGTTTCTCAGGCATCCGAATCTGAGGAACATCATGGCATTTCACCCGAACGGGTGGCTGATTACGTTCATGCGGTGATTGAGGCGGATCGGACGTTGTATGCCACACATGTGGTCCAACGAATGCAGGAAACCGGAACCGTCATGGCTTCAGAAGGCTGGAAGAAACGAAACGGGTTACCCCTCCCAGCTCAAATGTTGTTGTTGGCGGGGTTGAAAGTTGGGGAAAGTGGTTTGGGACTGCAATATCGTTTAGCCAGCCTCTACCCCATTTATGAACGAAATGGTCCTACGACCGATTTTGAGCGAAAAGGCTTGGCGGCGGTAGAAAAAAATTCTGCTAAGGCCTACACCGGAGTCATTGCCCGAGGTGACAAGAAATATTTTAAGGCCATTTATGCCGATATAGCCGTTTCCAAAGCCTGTATTAATTGTCATAACACGCATATTTTGAGTGGAAAACGAAATCGAAAAGTCGGGGATGTGATGGGGGGGATTATCATTTCCTTTCCCATAGATTGAATAACTTGATGGTGGCCGTTCGGAAACCCATGAAGGAACACACTTGCTATCTGGAGCTGTGCTCATAGAGATGGCCGCAGTTATGTGATTCTTTTTTTGATGGTTTCCCGAAAGTTGCCTGTCGTAAGGAGGGGTCATGAGGGTGTGGGAAGTTTTCAGTGCCGTGACTGTGGGCCTGTTCTTGGGAATGTCCTCCGTCGAGGCCTATGAAGAAATTGAAGTAACCAATGGAGGCAGCCTTTCCGGAGTGGTGACCTTGGAGGGAAAGGTGCCAAGACCCAAAGGCTACAATTTGGTCACGTTGCCCGATCCTGTCTATTGTGGGCGGATTTCAACGGGAACCGGGTGGCGGTTGTTGCAACCGTTTAAGGTCGATCCCGATGGCGGGTTTAAAGATGTGGTCATTTTGCTAACGGACATCAAGAAAGGAAAAACATTTGAGTACACCCCACCACGAATTGAGGCGGTCGATTGTACGTTTGATCCCTACATTATAGTCGTGCGTGATCGCGATAAAATCGAAGTGGTCAATATGGATCCCGTGTTACACGATATCCAAGCTTATGAGACATCGAAAATGGGTGCCAGGGTGTTATTCAACATCCCACTTCCCATGAGTAAGAAAATCAAAAAACAACAACTGCTCAAAAAGGTCACGGTCAAAAATCGTGCGGGGAAGGTCATAGCGCACTCGATCAAAATGAGAAAAGGCCGCAATGTGATTGTCATGCAATGCGGATTTCATGCCTATATGGAAAGCTGGGGATTGGCCGTGAATCATCCCTATTATGTGTTGAGTAGTCAGGATGGCCGCTACGCGATTTCCGATATTCCACCAG
>JAZFZJ010000178.1:0-21120 GCA_036443915.1 Nitrospirales bacterium | reverse complement strand
TCAGGGGCACTCGCTGAGCCGGCAGGGATTCCCATCCCTTCCATTGGCTGATCCCCCACTGCGGGTTCCATCATGGAGTGTTCACTCATGGACGGCTCACCCATCGGTGCTTCCCCCAGAGCTCCCTCCATTTCCATGGGAGCATCAACAGGATCCTGAGATTCTAGAGTCGCTTCCGTCGGGTTTTCTCCGATCGAGGGCTCTATCAGGGAATGCTCGCTCATGGAATGCTCCTCCATCGGGTCTTGCCCCAAGGATCCTTCCATATGATCCATAGCAGGAACAGAATCGTGCGGTTCTAGGGCCGCCTCACTTGGATTCTCTTCGGTCAATAGTTCTTCCAAAGTCTGCTCACTGGCAGGATATTCCTTCATGAGTTTTTCAAGTTCTTGATCGATTTCGAGTAAAGTTTGAGCGGTAACGTCAGTTTCGGTTGAGGTGTCTCCCATGGAACTCTCTTCCATTGGATTCGTTTGTCCTTGGAGATCTTCTATGGGAATGGCTTCCATCACCGAGGTATCTTCCATAACACTCTCTTCCATCACCTCTGTTTTAATAGAAACGGGAACGACCACCGTTGTGCTGCCAAAATCGGCTACCAATCCAATCGTATCGTTCCCTCCGTCTAAAACCAAGACAATCTCCGTCCCAGATTGCTTCCATTCGGCTACCATAACCAGATGACCACGTAACACCGCTTGGCCCCACAGACTTTGGTCGTATTGATAAAGATCATCCAGCCAGATTTCTTGAACAGAGGTAGGCCATCCGTAGGTTTGGCCAATCCAATTTTTCACGGTGTGAAAATCTGCGACATAATCCAGGGCATCTTCGTGCTGTGGTTCAAAAACATACTTCGCCTGACCCAAATGATCCTCATAAAAGGTATAGGTTAAGGAAGTATCGATCCCCTCGATTTGAGTATGGTACGCCACCCGCTGTTCATAGTCTTCTAAAATTGGTGCCCCAAGTTCCCAAGACGGCTTGACCGGTTCAATGTCTTTTACCTCTTGAGCATGCATGCCCCAATCCGTACTTTGCCGTTCAATGGTCTTAGGTTGCGCCGGCATGACCGTCTTTTGCATGACTGAATCCTTAGACTGATGCCGAGTCGGCCCCGCAAGCAGATTGCCATTTGAATCACGATGACGGGTGAAATGCAGGTATTCAGATGAGTCATAGGCAAAGCTTGTACTGAAAACTGATGTCCCGAACAATACAACCGCGCCCGTCAAGAAAAGATGTGTTTTCATAGCAATTCCCATTATCCTTATGGTTCCTAATCGTTCAGAATGGACCTAATTTCCTCCAAGAGGGCACAGGAGGTGAAGCCGACACCACCTCACGTCAGTCTGTATTCAATAGTGTCGGTTATTGTGAGGGGAACTTTAGCGAGAATGAAGAAATTCTTTATTCGTCCATGGCCGCGACCTGAGGCTGCTCAGCTCCCCCTTTTTCAGGCTACCGGCAGGTTCAGTTTCTGGGTGAGGGGTCAAATTGTGCCTAACTCACATTCACGATAGGAACAATCACCGGGGACAGGCCACCCGGTGCGAGCGGCTAACACCAGGCCACTTGTCCGCCCCAATTATCACTTCCTCCAGATAAGGGCCTCGTAAGGATCTCAGCCCAGTTTTGTCGGAGATTGACGAACATCTGGAGATAGCCTGCGTAGGAATTGGGTTTGTGTATATACCCATTCACTCCCAACCCAACTATTTGAGCTATATCCTTGGGAGCCTTGGAAGTGGTTAAGACTACGATGGGAATAGATGCCAGAGATGAATCGGTTTTAATTTCTGCTAAGGCTTCGCTCCCGGTCATCTGAGGCATATTTAAATCCAAAAGAATGATACTCGGACGGGGAGAATATTCTCGAGACAAAAAGGGGCCGCGCCGGTACAGATAATCAAGCAATTCGGTTCCATCATTTACAAACCGGAGATCCTTACCAATCGGTACTTCGCTCCAGGCCTCCCTGACCATTTCGCAATCATCGGGATTATCATCAGCCAGCAACACGGTGTGAATAGGTTGATTAATCATTTGGAGTTCTTGGTCTCCCTCGGGATACGTGAGTCATGATGTAATAAACCCTGAGTAAACGCCCGCAAAAATGGCAATATTCATCGTACTCTTCTCGGTCAATCTTTCAAAAACTTGCCGCGAGCCAAACAAAGCCAGAGCCGCAAGACCAAACCGTCATCTCAAGGAAGGGAGTTTAGGGAGGTGTGACAGGAAGCGGGAGATTTTTTAAAAGATGTTGCGGAGAAGGAGATTCTGCCCCCCTTCGCAGGCCGAAAGAGATTTGCCCGACATGGAACCATTGCAATACGGCATCCCACCCCGTCACTCGGGTCACACCAGAGGAGAGAATTTTACGGTTCCACGGCTGATCCATGACGAACACCCGCACCCCTAAATCACGGTATCCTTGAATATGATGAGGATGGTCATCGATCGCAACGGTCATTGATTCGGGAATATCCGCCTTCTCCTCAGTATGGTAGAGCCCATCGAACGGAATACCATGGTCAGCCAACCATTGCAGAGTTTGAGGGCGTGAGGAGGGGCGTCTGGCCGTGACAATAATAATTCGATACGTGCGGTGAATCACCCCTAAAGCATATTTAGCTGCTGGGAGCAGTGGCAGGCGAGGAATGGATTCTTCATGAAACCTCGTGAAAATTTCCTCAATGAGTGACCGATCTATGTGGCTTGAATCCAAGCCTCCGGCGCTACCATATAAACCCATTGGCCAGGGAGTCCCCGTCAGTTCCTGAAACAGACGCTGCACTTCTTGTTCGGCCCGTCCTAGAACGTTATCAATATCAACAGCAAAACACGGTCGTTTCGAAGAAGACATATTCAGTACCTCTTATCGGCCCCTACTCATGCAAAATTTCCCAACGATACTGCCTCAGGAACATTCCCTTTTTCAATCGATATCCACCATAGGGATATGCGCCCCACAGAATCAAGGTCTCTCCCTTGTAAAGAAGACCCCGAACAACATGTTTCACAATTTTCACTTGCCCGCCGGAGAGATACTCAGATTGCAGGATGAAAAAACGGAGATCAGTGGGTGAGACCGGCAGACAATTGCCCATCCGGTACAGCGGTTCGAAGAGGCCGATTCGTAAGGGCAAAATAGGCTTTATTGATCGATCCCACAGGCCTAACTTCCATCAGAAAGGGTGTTACCCAATCATCATCAGCCACATCGGGTTCCTCGGGAATTAACACGATACGAAAATGGTTTTTATGCGCAGCGATAATTTTCAATGGCACTCCGCCCACTGTTCCAACATGCCCATCAGCCGTAACGGTGCCGGTCATGACGGTCGCCTCATCCACGGGCTCATTTTTGGCTAGAGCCACCACGTTTAAAGCCGCCATCGCAGATAAACTTTCTCCGTATAACGTCACCCCGGGGTATGGCAACCTGAATCGGATCGTCCAAGAATCAGAATTTAGCTTCGCAGCCTCCACAACCCGATTCAGGGCTTGCATGACTGACTGTTGGGCATAAGGGGAAAACCGGCCAGGCCTCGTCTGGAATTGCACATCTAAGCCATCATGATCCTGACGTTGAATAAATTCCAATTCGATTTCCGCAACAATCCCCACCTGTTCCGCCTGCTCATTTAGCGTGGTCCCAAGAATAGGAATGGCCGTCCAGATTTGTTTGAGGGGACGATCTGAACCTGGGGCCGCATTACTCCAAGAAGGCAAGCTGAGGGAAAAAATGGCTGACCAGGAAAAACACACGAGAAGAAGCCATAGGTCAGAACCCCGGAAAGTGCCAAGTTGTGTGAGGGCAGGACGAGCACCCCAAAAGGGCGACGGAAAGAATGTGTAAGACGATGTCGGAAAGCCAATCATCGTAAACCTCCATAATGACTTCATGTTTACCTTCGGCAGGCGAAAAGGGAAACTTGAGCATCAGGAGGATGGGCGCCATTCTTTGCTTTTTCTTGTAGTCTTATTTACTTATTTTAAAGATACCTCCATATCTCATTCTCCTTGCCAGGGAACGCAATTGATCAGTGTAGCCCTATGAAGCTTCTTACTCGCATACCCACGCAGGTGACTATTCCCTGCATGCCACATAAAGTACGCGAGTGACCACACCGATACTATTATCAAACCTTCTCTAACATCATAATTTGGAACTACGGTTCCTAAGACTCGTTCACGTTCAACACCGATGGCAAAGAAACGCATCCCATTTTCAGCAGTCAAAGTAGGCATGTATCTCTGCGGGATTGATCGACCTTGGATGGATACACCCTTTCTGAGGCATCGTTTTCTTATTCAATCAACGGCAGACCTTGCCAAGTTACAACAATGTGGTGTGCAAGAAATCACGATTGATACAGAACGAGGACTTGATGCCACCTCACCTCCAGAACCTCCGGAGAACAAAGAAGAGTCCCTCGTCCACACACCTACTCCTTCTAAAGGCCCATTTACCATACCACCGGAGGTCAAACGCATACAGAATCTTCCACCTACCGTTCAGGGGAAATCCCTGGGAGGGGAGCTCATTGTCATGAGGGCCACACGGCAGCATATGCTGGAAGGTGTGCAGGATATTCTGCAGACATTGGCGAAAACGGGAGGAATGGCTGTTGAGCACGTCAATCAGATCACACAGGACATCATGGCTGAAACCCTCGACCATGAAGAAGCCTATATTGCCTTAATTCGTACCAGAGATTTTTCACCCGCTCTGTACGATCATGCCCTTGCAGTCAGTACCTTAGCGGTCTTACTGGGCCGAGCAGTAGGGTTAGAAGAAACCGACTTACAACACCTGGCCAGCGCCGGGCTGCTCCATGATGCAGGACTCATCAAAATCCCTGAATCCGTTCATCGACCCCTTCAACAATTATCCGAATCCCAATTGGGAATTTACCAATCTCATCCCAAACGAGGGCTTGACCTCTTGACGAAACAATCCAGCCTTCCAGCTGAGGTTCAAACGTTAATTGGGGAACACCATGTAACCTTGGATGGGTCTGGGTATCCATCCAAAATTGATCCCACGAGCATTCAAACGCCAAGCCGAATCCTTCGCCTGGTGGATGAATATGATGAACTGTTGAGTGGACATCACACGGGCACCCCACAAACAGTGAGGGTGGCACTCCAATCCTTATATCAACAGGGGAAGAAAGGCATGCTGGATTCCGAACTCGTGGCAAAATTCATTAATCTCATCGGGATTTATCCCACCTACAGTCTCGTGGAACTCAGCACAGGTGAACGAGGCATCGTCACCGGTAACTCACGGGAAAACCTTCTTCGCCCAACCATCCTTTTAATCCAGGATGCGAAACACCAACCCTTGCCTGAACCCATTCCCTTCAATTTTTCAGTTTTGTCAGCAGATACCCCACCTCCAGAAATTGTCCAAGTCCTGCCTCCTGAGCAGGTCGGAGTTCAGCTGGATTCCGTTTTGGAAAATTGGATAACCCTGTAGATCCCCGCCTCCCCTCACTCCTTTCCTCACAACCAGAATACATCTTCATTCGTGTACCCAGGGCTGGCAAACAATACGCCGCCTGATGGCACAATCTCCAAGAACAGAAAAGTTCAATCAGGAACAACCAAAAACGACTCAATACGCAAGATTACTCACGAGATGGCGATAAGGGGCAGAGACACATAGACCCAATTCTGCCAGGCTCTGAGAGTGGGAATTGCGGGAGTTTAAGACATGAAACACATATTCCATCATCCAACAGCAAGACTCTGGGCAGTCAGCGGGCTGACTGGAATGGTACTCCTGGCGGGAATCCTCCTTGATGAAGGACAGGCTGGAACGATTACCACACCCCCAATCATTGAAGGGACACCGATCCAAAATCAGAATCTTCAAGAGATTCCCAAAAATTCTATTGTTCCTGTGAAAAAGTTCGAAAGGGAATCAGGCCCAATGAACGCAAGAAAAGAAGGAAGGCCTCAAGATTCAGTCAAGAAACAAGAACCCGCGAAGAAAAAATTAGGGCTGGCGTTATTATTCTTAGGAGTGCTGGCGGAAAAAAGCTAATCCCCTTGTTCCAGGTGAACAGAACGGAGACGATTTAATACAGCAGCCAGTTCAAAATTTCTGGGTCGTGCAAAATTTCCAGGATGTTTCTCCTCACCTGGAAAAGGCGAGAGGGTATCCAAGCCATCACGATCAATTATTTCCTGCAGGGCTTCCACCATCTGCCTCACCGTTGCTTTCCCATTCATCAATCGTCTGGAAGCCAAATGTAAGGCATATCCGGTGGCTCGGGTTTGGCTGCTATCAACCAATTGTTCAACCCCTTGTAGATGAATGGTTTCATTTCCAAAGGATAATTCGCTCACGGACCTGGCGGCTATCTTCACATCATGTTTTCCTCGTGCGGCACTAACACTTCCCCCACGAGGAATTCGCTGTGTGACAGATGACAACGGGTGGGAGACATCACGCTGACGGTTTGAAGGCAGTCGTTGCGCCACAGCCTGGGCCTCAGCGGTGACATCCTTCGGAAGAAATTCCTTCATCATAATCACCGTATTGGCTACGTCAAAATAATCACCACACCCTCCCATCACAAGGATCGTGGACACCCCACAACTTTCGAACAATTCTTTCACCCGATCAAGCAATGGCGTGATCGGTTCGAATTCTTTATGCACCAAGGCCTGCATCCGGGCATCCCGAACCATAAAATTCGTGGCGCTGGTATCTTCATCAAACATCAGAACGCCGGCTCCCACCTCTAGAGCTTCCATAATCCCCGCCGCTTGACTCGTACTGCCACTGGCATTGTCCGTAGAAAACCTGTGCGTAGACAATCGTTGTGGTAAATGTCGAATAAAGCCACTGATATTAACTTGCTCGATACGCCGACCATCTTCCGCAGGAATTTTCACGGCTTCAGCCGAAGTCACCACAAACTCACGGCCATCCCCTGGGATATGGGGGTACACGCCTCGCTGTAAGGCCTGCAGCAACGTGGATTTCCCATGATATCCTCCACCAACAATCAACGTGACACCACACGGGATACCCAAACCACAAACCACTCTGGTAGGACCTGATGGACCTTCAACCGGATGAGGCACCTCAAATGAGACTCGAAGGGCTTCAGGGGATTGAAAGCACACCACTTGTTCTCCACTAAGGGGACGATCCGACACGCCACTCGCCCGTGGTAAGAGTGCCCCATCGGCGACAAAAGCGACGAGGCTCTTTGATGCCAATTGCGATTGGATGGCCGAAAAATTTTCCACCTGATTGACAAACGTCCGACATTCCGCTTGTGACGTCCGTTCCCACCGTAGGCCATGTTCAACAATTTTGGGAATTTCCTGGCAGATCATGGCTTCGGCCTGTTTCCCTAGAATGGTTCGACCACTGGCAGGAAGACCGATCTCCAGTCGGGCTTCGACCCAATCAGGCCCCACCACCATAGCCGTTCGTTCAAGCACTTCCTGCCCACCCACATCAATGAAGATCAACCCACTCTTCCCTATGCCTCGATTTCCATGAACGATAGACTGAATCGCGGAATACACCGATCGGGTGAGATAATCTCGAAAAGCGACTTCCCGCACTTTGCCCGTCCAAAGATCGACCGGGAACCCTGCCACAGCATGGGCCACTCGAACACGAATTGTAGACGGCGCCGCGAACGGGTCGCCTTGAACATGATCAATGAACAGCGTGAAACCACCACAATCATAGGCCCCTTCAAGAGCTTTATAGGCTTTATAGCCATGCCCATTTATCCGAAGAAGGTGTTGTCGGAGATCAGAACCGGTCTTCATCACATGGAAGTCGGGAGGGTGGCATCAGCAGCCAGAAAGGTGGGAGACATATCTTCCAGAGCTAATAATAGCGCATGTGTACCTGAGCGCCCATGGCCATGAGCTTGAATAGACAAGTAGAGTTTGCGAACAACCGCGAGGCCAGGAAGAAGTAAGCCCATTTGATTGGCTTCAGCTAACGCAATCCCCATATCCTTAATAAAATGTTCCACAAAGAACCCAGCAGAAAAATCCCGGCGAAGCATCCGGGGAGCTAAATGTTCTAAGGTCCAACATCCAGCTGCCCCACTACGGATGGAACTTAAAAGTGTCTCACCATCCAGGCCAGCACGATGGGCATAGAGTAATGCTTCACAGACACCAATCATAGTGCCCGCAATGGCAATTTGGTTACACATCTTGGCATGCTGACCACACCCCGCTGGTCCTTGATGAATCAACGTCTTTCCGAACACCGCCAAGGTAGGCCGGATGGCATCAAACACCGCTGGATCCCCCCCAACCATGATTGACAAGGTACCGTTTCTCGCCCCCACATCGCCCCCTGAGACCGGTGCATCCAACGCAACCGCCCTCTTGGAGGCGGCAACCGTAGCCAGTTCCCGCGCCAACGTCGGCTCAGACGTGGTCAAATCCACGAACACATGGCCAGACTGAGCATGTGGGAGAAGACCCTGTCCACCAAGATAGAGGGTGCGCACATCTGCTGGAAATCCAACCATGGTGAACACCACATCAGTATTGTGAAGCAACTCAGCGGGTGTATCCGCCCATTTCGCGCCTTGTTGCAAAAGATCATCGGCTTTGGAGGGAGTGCGCGTATGAATAGTCAGAGAATATCCTGCTTTAAGCAAATGTTCGCACAAGGGCGCTCCCATCACTCCGGTCCCAATCCAGCCAATTCGTATCGGTGAGGGAAGGGAAAATGTCGAAGGAGAAGATATATTCATGGCCTTAATGCCTCCGTAAATATCCCTTCATGTCATGCCGACCTGAAGAAAAAAAATTTAGCCCTTTTAGCTTAAGAAAATTCTCAATGTAGGGGGATGTTTCTTCGAACGCGACTGAAGATGTCCGATTGACGGTCAAAAAGCCGGTTGTGGTTGGGTCAAACAATGAAGCGTCCCCAACCCCCAGACCAGATCCACCGCGTGGATGCCCACTACGGGACGATCGTAAAACAGTTCAGACAAAATGCCCAAAGCCACTCGATCCTTGGGATCATTAAACGTCGGCACCAACACCGCCGAATTGGCAATGTAAAAATTGGCATAGCTGGCCGGCAGGCGCTGCCCTTGAAAAAAGAGAGGGGCAGGCATGGGCAACGCCACGACTCCCACCTTTCGCCCGTCTTCACATCGCATCCCTTCTAGCCGTTCCCGATTTTCAGCCAGAGGACGATAATTCTCATCAGAAGGATTCTCTTCCTGACACAGGACCACGGTATAGGGGTCCACGAATCGGCACACATCATCCACATGGCCATGCGTGTCATCGCCAGCGATCCCTTTCCCAAACCACAACACCTGAGTGATACCTAAGTGCGCCCGAAACAGGTCCTCATAATCTCGCCGAGTAAACCCAGGATTCCGAACTTGCACGGTGTCGTCCAACAAGCATTCCTCGGTGGTCAACAAGGTGCCCTGCCCATTCACATCAACACTACCTCCTTCCAACACCACCCCACGCCCTTGCCACTCAACGGGAACAAGAGGAACCTGAAGTTTGGTGGCCAACCGTTCAGGAACGCGATTGTCCTTTTGCCAATCCGAATACCTGGCCCAGGCCGTAAACTGAAACTGAGCAATGGCCAATTCAGAATTGGGCGATTCGGGTTGAACAAAAATTGGTCCAAAGTCCCTGGTCCATCCACGGTTGGTCGGAATGCGAAAAAACTCGACGCGGTCCAGATCCACACCCACGCGTTCCAACACTCGACGGGCTTTGAGTTCATGGGCTTTATTATTGACCAGGATACGAACCATTTCGGAATCGGCTAATTGACGCACAATTTCTCCATACACCCATGGAATAATAGCCATCTTCCCCGGCCAATCCGTCGTATTGTGGGGCCAGCCCAACCAGGTGGCCTCATGTGGTTCCCACTCCGCCGGCATCCGATACCCTACCTTCCCTGGAGTTTTCTTTTTTTTAACAGGAGGTTTTAAAACATGGCTCTTCTTTTCCCTCTCCCCCATTCGAAAGTTCTCTGGGAAAGAAGGTAAAGAGGAATTGGTTACTTCATATTCCCTCTCCCTTTCAGGGTCTTCCTCTTGTAGAGAGAAAGCGGTGGGGTGAGGGTGTTTTCCTGCACTATCGTCCTCAACCGAAGACAACGTGATCTGATTCACCCTCTCCCTGGAAAGGAGAGGGTGAGGGAGAGTGCTCTGATTTTTCTCCTCAACAACACTCACAATCTGTTCCAACACATCATCAATTTGAGTCAACACCTCATGATCCCAAAACCGCAATACACGAAACCCTAATAACTCCAAAGCTTTTGTTCGTCGTTGATCAGCATGTTGTTGTTCAAGATGTTGCCCCCCATCAAGTTCGACAATCAATTGTTGTTCAAGGCAACAAAAATCCACGATATACTGACCAAGAGAATGCTGCCGTCGAAATTTCCAGCCACGGATCTGTCGATTCCGAAGTTGTCTCCACAACTTCTGCTCGGCATCAGTTTGATTTCGCCGTAACCCTGTTGAAAAGGTTCGCAATCTCGGTTGAATTCGCTTCACCTCTCCCCTCACCCTATCTTTAGTTCCTCTTCGGAACGAAACCCCAACGGGGCGAGGGAATCATCTAGCCTTATGAATGAACTGAGCACAAAGCACATAGGGCAGCTTCTGATAAAAAAAACCCCGTGATCTATCGGAAAAGAAACTGGGGGAAAACAATTACTTCCCTCTCCCTATAAGGGGCTTTCTCTTGAAAAGAGAAAGCGCTAGGGTAGAAATCTTTTGTTCCATCTCCCTTCCAGGGAGAGGGTAGGGGTGAGGGTAAAAACTTCAACATAGATCCGATTACAAATACTAAACTCCGTCATCCAAAAACCGCTTGGTAATCCCACCATACGCATCAATACGACGATCCCTAAGAAAGGGCCAATTTCGACGTACTTCTTCAATACGCCTCAAATCAATATCTACGACGAGAACTTCTTCTTTTTCTGAAGAGGCCTGCGCCAACACCACACCAAACGGATCACACACAAACGAACTCCCCCAAAACTCTAGCCCATCACCGCCTTCAGGAGGAATCTCATGCCCCACCCGATTCACCGCAACGACAAAAATCCCATTAGCAATGGCATGACTCCGTTGAATCGTCATCCAGGCCTCACGTTGGGCTTGCCCCTCTGCTGCTTTCTCACTCGGATGCCACCCAATGGCTGTGGGATAAAAAAGAATTTCCGCACCTTGTAGCGCTGTCATCCTGGCCGCCTCCGGGTACCACTGATCCCAACAAATCATTGGACCAATAGTGGCATGAGGTGTATTGATGGCTTGAAAGCCAAGATCCCCTGGCGTGAAATAAAACTTCTCATAATAGGCTGGGTCATCCGGTATATGCATCTTGCGATACAGCCCAACAATTTCCCCCTGCGCATCGATTACCACAAGCGAATTGTGATACACACCTGCCGTCCGACGCTCAAAAAGTGGAACCATAATCGTTGCACCATGTTCTTTCGCAATTTTTGAAAAAACTTCTGTAGTAGGGCCAGGAATGGATTCAGCCAAATCAAAAAAAGCCGCATCTTCCCGCTGACAGAAATATTGGGAACGGAACAGTTCAGGTAGACAAAAGATTTGTGCACCGTTTCGTGAGGCTTCTTGGACTTTGCCAACAGCCTTTTCGAGATTTGCAGAAGGATTGGCCGAACAGGCTATTTGGATTAATCCGATTTTTAGAACAGTGCCCAATTCTACCTCCTCACCCTCACCCCTGCCCTCTCCCTGCAAGGGAGAGGGAGGAAGAGAGGCTCAACAGAAAATGAAGACTAGTGGATTTTCAAACGCAGGACAAGCAGAAAATACGCTCTAATCAATCGAATCCTTCAAGACAAAGAATATGCACCCGCCCGGAGTTTTCTCCCACCACAATTGTCTTGCCATTGGGGGAAACCGTACAACACGAAATAGGACTTTCTCCTGTAAACGTCGCGACCCCTTGCCCACTGGCGAGGTCCCACACTTTGCACGTCCGATCATACGAGGCCGAAATCGCCCGCGTCCCATCCGGCGTCACCGTCACGGCGTCCAGGGTTGAAAAGCGGCTCGCCGATTAATTCGATGGCCATTTCCTATAGGTGGGACTGTCTGCTGGGTTTTCTTCCAAAAAGGCTTCCGCCTTGCTGGGCGTATCCTTGACTGGTTCCCTGGTTACCAGGAAATCAGGCGTGGCATGACCCGAATCTGCCAATTCGTCTTCATCATCTGCTTCTGAAGCCCTCGGCTGGTCCTTGAGGATATTCCGAAGAGTCATCCCTTCCAATGCACCCTGAACCGCGGCATCCCGGCGACTCAGTAACTGACTAATGGTATCCGTTCCGGCAGCGAATGCCCGTGGACCATTATGGGGTTGATGTTGCACCACCTTTAGAACATCGACGATCGCGATCGCTTCTGGAGGTCGTGCCAGCACCAAGCCTTTAGGCTGCTCAGTATGAAGAACCATCTTCGATTCAATGAGATCATGTATGAGAGATTGCACCAAGGTGAGTGGTACCCCTTGAATCCGGGCTAACTGCTCTTCGTTAAGAGGCGCTTGGCCTCTGAAAAATCGGCGTGTGATATGACCGAGCAAGGCCAAGGTCAAATATTCCCGGAACAGTGGAGTTTGATTTTTCCGACTCAGATGGAGGAGATACGCCGAGGGGTGTTGATGATAATATGCCACCTGTGCTCCCGCCAAGACAATTAACCACCCCACATACAGCCAAATGAGAAATAAAATAAGCACGGCAAAACTGGAATAAATGGCGCTATATCGACTAGAACTGGCTACGAAGGCCGCAAACGCCATTCCCGCTACCTGCCAAAATGTTCCGGCCGTTATCCCCCCAACGAAAGCCGAACTGAAATTGACTTGTGTATAGGGAATCATTTTGTAGATAAAGGTAAACACGGCACACATAAACAAGAACGGAAGCAGGTTGGTGCCGAGGAGAATAAGATAGCCTAACGGTTGAATACCCATGACCTTCTGGACTAACCAATGACTTTGTGCGGAGGCCGTGAGACCAAAGGCCGTAAAGACAAAGACTGGGCCAACCAGGACCACACTTAAATAATCCGTGACCCTTCTGGCAAAGGGACGGCCAGATTCCACTCGCCAAATCGAGTTGAGGGCTTCTTCAATTTTTTCAATCAGCGAATAGGTGGTATAGAATAAGCCGGCCACGCCGACAGCCCCCAGCACACCCACCTGTAAATTATCGACAAACTGGATGATGTTCGCGGTAATCTCTGCCCCTTTTTCACCCAACGGGTCTAGGGCCTGGGAAAGAATCGGTTCGATTTGTTGGTGCACCCCAAATGCTTTTAACACTGAAAAGGTCACTGCCAAAAATGGCACCATGGAGAGCAGTGTGGTATAGACCAAACTGGTCGCACGAATACTCAAGAAACTTTCTTGAAATTCTGAGATGGCGACCAATCCCAGGCGCAAGACCTTGACCCCGCTTCGGGGCAAAACGGAGAGCTGGGTCAGGTTCACCGTCCAGACATCATGCTGGCAATAGTGAAATATCCGGTCAATCATAAAAGGTCCGTTGAATAGTAAAAATTTTCCTCAAAATCGAACATGTTGGGAACACCCTAATCTGACATCAAAAGGAAGAGGGAATGTTCAAAAATGCTCGCTTTCTCACCCGCCCAGCCCGTGCACGCCAAGACGTGCCTTTCCTCAGGCAAGGCCGCAGACGGTTTGACGCCCGGAGCGTACGGGCCAGTACGTGAGGACGGCACAGCGTTGAGAACGCCGCTGGCGGATTTTTTCAACGTTCCCATAAAAAAATTCAGGCCTTTCTGGTCTGTACCCTACAAAGAGTGAGGGAAAATGTCCAGAAACTGTCATCATTCCCATCCATACTCAAAGGACCCAGATCTGAACCAAGCAGGCATCATTCATGGACATCAGGTGCATGTGAGCAACCCATCATCATGATAGCTTCGGCTTCTGATCGAGACCAACACCTCGTGAGACTGTCTTTCCAAGAATATTTCTTTCATCCTGGTGGCTCATGCAGTTGATGATAGGCTTTTTCATCGGCTGCCCAACGTCATCAGAATGGGATCGGCAATGGACTCGCCTGCAAGAGGCACGCAATCAAGGAAACCTTCAAGAAGCCAAGGACATCCTCCACGACATGTTACCTGTAGTCCGCGACTCTGGTCTGACCGATGAACGGTATGGTCAGGCTATTTTTCAATTGGGAGAAATTTCTCGACTTGAAGTCAAGAAACCCAAGCGGAAACGTATTATTGGAAGGCCTGGCCACTGCTTGCGCAGTCAGTCGGTTCGGAACATCTGCGAATGGCCGATGCGTTAGCCGAGCTGGCCTCCTTAATAGGGGCTGTTGAAAAAGTCCGCCAGCGGCGTTCTCGGCCCCTTGTCGTACTCACGTACTCCGTGTACGTTCCGCGCGCCAAGAGTCTGCGGCCTTGCTGGACGGGCCTTTTTGAACAGCCCCTGTTCCTTCCTGACACTTGAGAGATTTGGGCAGTATTCGCCAATTTGAAAAAACTTTGCATCATTCAACAGACCCTAATATCAATAGAAAGGACAAGCAAAGATGGGTGTGCCCCTGCTCAAACGGATATTAGCAATTCGTGTGAAAACTTGGGGAATCTCTGAGCAGCAATGGCTCCCCACGCTCAAATACTATCATTCTCTGTTATTGGCTGTTGGCCACCAAGGAGATGACACTCGCATTCAAACTCGCATAGATCATATCCAGAGCCAACCCTCGTCCTAGCACTCCTTCCTTCTTTTTTCCTTTTCCATCTTCGCACCTACCCAATGGCCTCTCGCTCAATGCACCTCCGCATGACCATCATACATCTTTATTGGGTTCTCTCTATTGCTCTTTTCGAGTTTTTACCGTACCATGTAGCTTGAATTTTATCCTACTAGTTGGTGCGGACAAACCTAAATTCTTCGCGTTTTATCTGGTGCAGTTTTTATCTCCTCTTGCGATTCCCTTCACGATGAAAAAGCGCATTTCTATTCAAGAATTGCGGCCGGGTATGTTTATCGCAGGCTTGGACCAATCGTGGTTTCAAACACCATTTCTCCGCCATAAATGGTTGATTAAACGTGAAGATGAAATTTCCTTATTGCGTAGCTATGGCATCCAGGAAGTATTCATCGATACCGAGAAGGGGCAGGATCTCGAGAGAGCTTCGGCCACTCTGGATACATCAACACGTGATGACGACTGTGTCGAGACCCCACCCCCCCCAGACCTCGGCCTCAGTCCCAATCCAAAAGACATTGAATCGGCTCGTCTGCTTCGCGCGGAAGCTATCTCGACGCTCGACCTGTTTTTCCGTCAGATGGAATCCCCTTCCCCACAACATCTTTTAGAAGTTCGAAGTGTCGTTGGCACTCTGTTTGATGGAATATTGGAGCATCAGGCCGCCATGGTGGCCTTAATTCAGATGCGTCGCTTTGATCCCAACCTTGCCTCGCATGGAGTTGATACGGGAGTCTTGGCCATGGCGATGGGACAAGAATCCGGCTATACCCCGTCGCAATTAAAGTTTCTGGGGCTGGCAGCCCTTCTTCACGATATCGGGCAACTTCGCTTACCGCTCAATCTGCTTCGAAAAATCCATCCCTATACACAGCAAGACCATAAGTTGGTCCAAGCCCATTGTAAAATGGGAGTGGCTATTCTCCATCAGTTCCAGGACATTCCTGACGAATCAAAACAGATGGTGCGAGACCACCACGAACGCCTGGATGGCTCAGGATATCCCCATGGACTTCAAGGCCCCCAAATTTCCGAACTCACCAAAATTTTGAGTATCGCTGATACGTATGATGCCCAAATTAGTGGGCGTTGCAGCTGTCCCCCTGTCCCTCCCGCTCGGGCCTTATCCGAACTCTATCGTGCCGCAGTTTCCGGTCAATATTCTTCTGCCCTCGTTCAACGACTGATTCAGTTGTTAGGTGTGTATCCGATTGGTTCACTGGTCCGGCTCAATACCGGGGAACAAGCCGTCGTGGTTTGGGTCCATAGTCATTCCCGCTTGACTCCAACGATTAAATTACTCAAGGACCCCTCCGGTCAGCCCTATACTGAACAAGAGATTCTGGATCTTTCCGCGCAACCCACGAACTCCCCCATGCGCTCGATTCAAGAGGCCCTCGACCCTCATCAAGAAGGGTGGGATCTGGCCAAAATCCTTGAATCCGTATGGTAGACCCCGGTAGGCTATAGCGAGGTTTCACATAAGCATGATTTGAGATAGAGTTTGATGAACCCACAACACTCCTTTCAGGAACTCAAGCAAATGGATCTCCCGAGCTTAAATGATGCCCTGCGCTCGGCCCAATCCTTTGTCCATACCCTCATGGATTTCATCAACATTGGAATCTGCCAGGTGAATGCACAGGGTAAGATTCTTTCCCTGAATCTGGAAGGGGCGCGTATTCTTCATCGAACCGAACAATCGAGTCTCGGACGCCCTTTCCATGAACACGTAGGCTGTCTTCATACTGATCCCGTCACTCAGGAAGAAGCCTGTCCGATTGCCCAGGTTCTCAAAACCGGAAAATCCCATTGGACGCCAAAGTTATTGATTCGACGACCCAGCGGTGAAACGCGCTGGGTGGAATTCCAGTGCACCCAGCTCACCGATCCTCATCAACCTGGCGCCTTGATCATCTTCCGCGATCTCAGCCAACAGCTCCAACAACACGAAGAACATCAACATTTAGCCTCCATGCCCGAGGAAAGCCCAAACCCTATTGTGGAAGTGGACCCCCAAGGACGTTTGGCCTATGCAAACCCGGCCATGATTTGCCTTTTGGACACCCATGGCTTCAGAGAATATGGCATTCCGCAGGTCCTTCCGGCTGCCCTCACGCATATTGCCACGGAGTGTCTCAAAACGATGACGCCGATGAGAGGTCTGACGGTTGTGGTTGAGACCCAACACTTCGACTGGAGCTTCTCCCCCATACAAGAAAAAGGGCTTGTACGAGGCTACGGCCTGGATATCACCAAGCACGTTCGTACAAGAAATACGCTGACCGAATTACATTCCCAATACCACTCCTTGGTGGATTCGGCCCATGAGGGGATCATTTCGGCTGATTTACACGGCACCATTGTTTCTTGGAATCCGGCTGCCGAGGCGATTTTTGGCTTTCAGCCGGATGAGGTCATTGGCGGTTCGATTCTGACGTTATTAGAAGAAGGGTACCGCGACCTGTACCAAAAAGGGTTGGAAGATATTAGCTATGGGCATTCCACGACTCACCCTATTCAGCGACCGCTGGAATTGACCGGTCTCCGCAAAACCGGAGAGACCTTTCCCTTAGAAATTTCGTTAACGAGCTGGAAAGTCGGGCTCGATACACATTATGGCTTTATCCTCCGTGATATTTCAGACAGGAAAATCCTTGAGCAGAACCTTGTGGCGGAGAAGGAGCGTCTGGTCACGACGTTGCAATCTGTTGCGGAAGGCATTGTCACGACTGATCGGGAAGGCCGAATTACGTTTTTAAACCCCTTAGCTGAACAGATGACGGAATGGACGAACCAGGAGGCCTTAAATCGGCCCTTCCAAGAAGTGTTTCGTTTGACCAGTGAGACCCCTAAAAGTGGAGAAGGTTCCACCTTGCAGTTTTCTTCCACATCATTTGTCCTGACAGAACCCGATACTCCGCATCATCTGGTGACCAAAGAGGGTATCCAACGGACGATTACCATGCGAGAAGCCCCGATCCGTGACCACAACGGCCATCTCCTTGGAACCGTGATTGTTTTTCGAGACATTACGGATCAATGCCGGCAACAAGCAGAACAGCAACGGATAGGCAAATTGAACTCCTTGGGGATACTGGCGGGGGGACTGGCCCACGATTTCAATAACCTCCTCACCACCATCTTGGGCAATGTGTTTGTGGCAAAATTACGGATGGTTCCCCAAGACCCACTTGCTCAAAACCTGGAGCAGGCCGAAAACGCCTGCCTTCGAGCCAAAGAGTTGACCCAACAACTCTTGACCTTTGCCAAGGGCGGAGCGCCCATTAAATCGTCCATTGTCTTGGGGGATCTTCTTCGAAAAAGCACCATTTTCGCCTTATCTGGTTCCTCTATCAGTTGCCACTTTGATATCCCCAATGATCTCTGGCCATTAGATGCCGATGCGAATCAGCTGCGACAAGTCATTCAGAACATCACCATCAACGCCCGACAAGCCATGCCCCAAGGCGGTCATTTTACGGTTCGGGTTGAGAATATTGCCATCCAAACTTCGCATGATCTTCCCTCACCCACTCTCACGCCTGGAAAGTTTTTAAAAATTGCCTTTGAAGATCAGGGAACCGGGATCGCAGACCAGGACCTGCCTAATATCTTTGATCCCTACTTCACCACCAAAACCAGCGCTTCAGGATTGGGGCTGGCAACGGCTCATAGCATCATCCAGCAACACCAGGGACACATTAGCGTGACTTCGGAGGTAGAAAAAGGGACGACATTCACCGTGTATCTGCCATCTTCGTATGTCGCTCCCAAATTTGATACACAGGCACTGGCGGCCATTCCAAAGGGACGAGGCCGGATTTTAGTGATGGATGACGAACTCAGTATTCGCCGAATGGTTCAAGATGCCCTTACCCAATTTGGTTATGAGGTGACAAGCGCACAAGATGGGCAAGATGCTATTGATCTGTTTGCGGAAGCACTCGCCATTGGAAGAAAATTCGAAGTTGTGCTCTTGGATATTACCGTTCCGGGTGCGATGGGAGGGAAAGAGGCTATCCAACACCTCAAAAACTTAGACCCTCAGGTTAAAGCCGTTGTGACCAGTGGGTACTCTGACGATCCCATTATGTCTGATTTTCAAGCCTATGGGTTTCAAGGCATTTTGGTGAAACCTTACAAAATTTCAGACCTGGCCAAGACACTCGCCTCCCTGTGTTCTCAGAACCACAGCACCACCACACGTCGATAGACCCAAATAAGGGAGAGATGAGTTTCTTGGGGTTCCCCACGACGACCGCTCAAACTGCGAAATAGACTGGGAAAATCATTTAACGACAGACCACGCCATTGACGGATGCTTGATCAGGTGTAATAAGGGGAGTGTATGGGGTCTCTGAAGAGAGGAAAGAAAGATGATTGACGAGATACTCCCTAGCACCTTCTCCAAAAGCCCAAAGAAAATGAAAACAAGAGTGTACCTCTATGAGCTTGAGGCAAGAACTCACTAAATGGCTTGCCCCAATCACCTTACAGACAAACAGGCTCCTGACGAATCAACGTTTGCTGTTGAATCATGGGAAGTTTGTAAAGCATTCGATTACTTAACGATAAATTTTCCTTAGCTTTTTCATAAAAAGTTAGTTGTGTTTCAAGCGCCTTCTCAAAACAACGAGACGCCCGCGCAAATTTTCCTTCCTCAAGAAAAGCCACACCTAAATTATTATAGGCCTTGGCCGAATCCATCCCGCGCGCATAGGCATCATAGGCTAAGTCATAATGGCCTAATTTGGTTAAGGCCAACCCCAAGTTATTAGCAATTTTCTTGTTGGTCCCACCTACTTGGAGAGCTTTTTGAAGGGTTCTCACGGAATTTTCATATTGTTGATCCAAATAATAGGCCATACCCAAATTATTCAGAATAGACGGATTATCTACTTTCTTTTCCAAGGCTACTTCATACATATGGATGGCATCCTTATGGGCATGCCGACGATCATACACAATGCCCAAAAAATTGGTGGACGTCCACAATTCAGGATCATATAACAAGGCCGCGTGGAACTCCTGTTCGGCTTCATTCTCTTTTTCCAGCTTAAGCAAGGCTCGCCCCAGTCCTTCATACGCAGGGGCAAAATTCAAGTCATAATCCAGAATTTTGTGGAACGTATCGTAGGCCTCTTGTGTCTGTCCCTTCTGCAAATAAATCACGGCTAATTTATAGCGAGACGGAATCTGCTCTGGCTCCAGGTTCAAGACTTTTTCATATTGGACCTTCGCCAATTGGAGATTTCCCTGTTGAAAATGAGCATCTCCCAACTTTTCAAAATCTTGTTGAGTCATTTCTTTGCTCAAATCAATAGGAGCCTGGGGTTCCGCTTCCATCCCAGCCTTTTGTCGTTCAAGAATTTGCTGGTAATGTTCATCTTGAACAGAAAACATAGACTGTTCCTTCTGCCCACATCCCAGCACACTACCCACCAGCACCATTCCCAATAAGATACTCTTGATCCTCATTCCACACCTCACAGAATTTTGTTCAACTATCCAACGATCCTGGACATAATGCCTATCACCACCCAAATGTGTTTCCTGCCAAACGTCCCATATTTGTTTACTCATCATGCTTCCCTTCTTCGTGCAAATTCTTGTTCATGCTTTGAGGATACCCTCAGAATGTCTTCGGTTTTCATCCTCCTCCCATTGCAGGAAGAAGGTTTCGCATAAGACTGATGGCTCCCGGCCCGATAATGACCACCATCAGAGAAGGAAAAATAAACAAAATAAGAGGAACCATTAATTTCACCGGTAATTGTGCGGCTTTCTCTTCAGCTTTCAGACGTCGCTTCAACCGCATTGAGTCTGAATGGACTCGCAAGGCCTGTCCAATACTAGTTCCAAATCGATCAGTTTGAATAAGTAATGCCACCAGGGTACGAATATCCCCGAGATCCGTTCGACTCACTAAATTCCGTAGCGCCTGTTCTCTGGAAAGGCCAGCTCGCAACTCCAAGTTTAACAAGTTAAATTCCTCACCTAGTTGAGGGTGCCCAGATTTGATTTCTAAACCAACTCGAGCAAGAGCTTGATCTAGTCCTAACCCAGCTTCCACGCAGACAACCATAAGATCTAATGCGTCAGGGAATGCGTCAGTAATCTTTTGTTTCCTTCCACTGATCGCCATGTTTAACCAAACCTGGGGCAGATAATATCCCACCATCATGGCCCCAATGAGAAAACCAGGCAACGCCATGGAACTCATACCCTGAGCGACGTCGGTCCCAAAAATCAAGAAACCTAAGCCTAGGAGTATCGCGATAAATAGGCGGGCCCCCATAAACACGACAGGAGCCTTTTTG
>JAZFZJ010000177.1:0-12097 GCA_036443915.1 Nitrospirales bacterium | reverse complement strand
ATCAGGCGTCACAGACCCTGTCGAAGGAACTCATGTTTCACCCCTTATTGTGTAACATCATCAAAAGTGCCTGTGAATGTTGCGAGGCCTCAAAGGGCATGTTGGTGTTGAAGGAACGTGACGGGTTTGCCCTGGGGGCGGCCTATGAACAGGGGCGGGATCCCGTGGTGGAGCTACACACCTTTCATCCCGACTCCCCGCTACAAGTCCCCTGGGATATTATTCAGCATGTGGACCAACATCAGGAGCCGGTGGTGGCCTACCCCGACACGGATACGGCGTTGTGCCGCGCTGATCCCTATATCCAGGCCAACCACCCGGCCGTGCTGGCCTGTCTGCCGCTGCAATATAAGGACACCGGTATTGGGGTAGTGTATCTGGAGTACCGGGATTCCACCCAGGCCCTGGGCGACCGGCACCTGCAGTTCCTGCAGGTGTTTTTAGCCCAAGGGGCCATTTATTTGGGCCATGCCCAGTTGTATCAATCCGCCAAGGACAACGAGGACCGCCTGCGGGTGCTACTGGAGTCGGCCCCAGATGCCATTCTGGTGTTGGATGTGGATCGGATGAAATTCTGTGAGCTGAATGGGCAGGCTACGACGCTGTTTAGGTATTCGGAGGAGGTCTTGTTAACGAAGGGGCCGCTGGAGCTGTCTCCTCCCCTGCAAGACGAGGGCACATCCAGCCAAGCCCTTTTCCAGGAGTACCTACAACGTGTCTTGCAGGGAGCGCAGCCCGTCCAGTTTGAATGGCTGCACCAGAATGCAGCCGGTCGCGTGTTTCCCTGCGAAGTGCGGTTGGTGCGGTTGCCGCACCCGAGTGCCAACTTGGTGCGGGCCTCGGTGCTGGATATCTCGGCGCGCAAACAGGCCGAACAGGACTTGCGCGAGAAGGATACGCAGCTGCAGCAAATACAAAAGCTGGAAGCGCTGGGGACGATGGCGGGGGGGATTGGCCATGATTTTAATAATATCCTCACGGCGGTGATTGGCTACACTCAACTGTTGAGTTCCACACTGCCGGTCGGAGGGAAGGTACATGACTATGTCAAGGCGATTCTCACAGCGGGGGACCGGGCCAAGGAATTGATTAAACAAATGCTCATTTTTTGTCGGCAAACGGAGCCCGAATCCGAGCCGGTCTTTCTGGATAAAGTGTTCCAGGAAACACTCACGCTGGTGCGAGGGAGTCTGCCCAGTACCATCGAAATCGTCTCCCATGTGGGACCATGTCACAAGCCCGTCTGGGCCGATCCTACCCAAATTGAGCAAGTGCTCCTGAATTTGTGTATGAACGCAGGTCATGCCATGCAGGAGCACGGCGGGGTGTTAGAAGTTGGCTTAGACGAAGTGCAGCTCTCGCCGGAGCGGGCGAATGACCTGCATGTGGAGCCGGGTCCCTATTTCCGCTTTTGGGTGAAGGATACGGGCCATGGCATTGATCCAGAGAATCAAATCAAAATTTTTGATCCGTTTTTTACCACCAAAGACCCCCAGGAGGGGACGGGCCTGGGGTTATCGGTGACCCACAGCATTTTGGTCCGCCACCATGGCGCCATCACGGTCGACAGTATCCCCGGCACGGGTACCACCTTCGAGATTTTTTTGCCGGTCTACCTGGGGGACCAAACCGGCGAGGTGCCGGCGGCCCAAGGCTTATCAGCGCTGTATGATTTGTCGGGAAACTCAGGGAAAATCTTGTTCGTGGAAGATGAGCCCAGTTTGGCGTTCTTTGGCAAGGAAGTCCTCACCAGTCTGGGCTATGAAGTGGATATCCCCAGCAGCAGTGACGAAGCGCTCGAATGGTTTCAAGCCCATCCGTTTTATTATGATGCGGTGGTGACTGACCAGACGATGCCCCGGATGACGGGGGAGGTCCTGGCGCGGCACATGCTGGCGCTTCGGCCGCACCTGCCCATTATTCTGTGCACCGGATTTAGCCACACCATGACGGAAGAACAGGCCCAGCAGATGGGGATACAAGGCTATCTCAAAAAACCCTATTACCCGGGGCAGCTGGCCAAACTCTTACACAACGTCTTAGCCAAGACGGAGACCCGGAACGACCCGCCATCAACATAGGCCACACGATTCAACCAACGTTGAACTTATTCCCTCCAGTTCAAAATATCCTTCAAAGATGTCCAGACAAAAAACTTCGCAGGTGAAGACCGGAGTCTTTGAGACTTTTTCAAGGTTCTCTGCATGGAAAGAAAGAAGTCCAAAGATGAATTCGCTGTGGCGAAAGGTCTGGAGGGGTTTTTCACAGAGGCCTTGGGGCCTTGGTACCAAAGGCAGGAGTCGCAGGAAATGTTTGAGTTTCAGTGGGGACGAGGTGCCCATTCCGGTCCGGGGCCGGCTGGCTTCTGAAGATCACTGTTATCGTAGGGTTCTTCGTTCCCGGTCACGCCATCCTCATAGGAATCTTTAAACATCTCACCTAACCCTTGTTCAAACTTTCCGTTTCCATTTAGATCAATCCAATAAAACACGGGGTCACCCATGGTGAGTACCACGGGTGTTCCGAACTCGTCCAGCCAGACCTTATAGGTCCGGCGTGCGGTCATGAAGTTTACGCTCCCCGATCCCATCAGGTCGAACTCTCTGAAAAACAAATCATTGCGCCAGTCGTAATACGCATTCACCTCTCTAGGATCAAATTCATCCGGTTCAATTGGAAGCTTCGGTCGAGGTTGAATTGAAGAAAACGGATTGGTGCTCATGGCCACGAGTTGACCCAAGGGGGACTGCTGCTGATTGATTTGAGAGGTGAAGGGATTTAAACCGGTTGAGGGCTGATGAAAAGTCTTCGCCTCTGCAGGGTAGGAGTGGAGAAGAAGGATGAAGAGAATAGAGTGGCACATCATTTGAAATTTATCAGATTCCAATAACAGAAGAGGCAGACGAATTGTATTCCCGATGGGAGCAGAGGCGCAAATCTGCCAGAATTCAGCAGAAAAAAAGGGTAATAGGTATTTCAAAATTTATCAACTCTACGACTTCCCTAGCCATGTGTTCCTTAAATAGGGGCACCCCGGGGGGCAACATGGTTTTGGGACCTTTTGCCTCGACAAAAGGACCTCGGAATGCCGGGTGGGGGGGCCGGTTGTTTCTTCAAGTACGCTCTTGAATGTTCAGGAAGGATGAACCAGTTAATCAAGGGGGAACGGGGAAGAATCATGTTGGAGGGGGAGTGTTCTCCATCCACGACATGTGAATGGCTGGATAGGGTCTGTTGGATAATGCAAAATTGTTTCAAATTGGCGAATACTGCCCAAATCTCTCAAGTGTTAGTAAGGAACAGGGGCTGTTCAAAAAGGCCCACGGTCCACCCGCCCAGCCCGTGCACGCCAAGGGGACGACCTGCCTGCGCGAAGCCGCTCCGGCGAAGGCAGGGAACGCCGCTGGCGGACCCTGCGCCTTCGCGAGGGCATGCTTTTTCAACAGCCCTGGATAAGGAACAGTGGCCTTGTTGGCCGTTCCCAGGGAGCGATCGCCTATTGATGGTTTCGCCAGATATAATTCTGTGGGTCAAGGGAGGGCAACGGCTCCTGTCATGGTTAAAGCTGGAGAGGTTCCGTTTCTGTGACACAACCTTTTATTTTCTACTGTACCTAATAGACCTTCTACCGAGATTTTTAAATGGTTTCGTCACTTCAATGAAATCTGGCCAAGGCAGAACTGAGTTCCCTTGTTTTTCCCGTGTGAAACCCAAACTGTGGGTATTGGTTATAGGGCTCTGGGGAGTCCTTGGGGGATGTGCTTCAATCGAGGGCGTGCGACAGTCTAATCCGACGGGACTTGAACTTGGATGTGCCACAGGTGATGTGACTCCGAATGAGGCGACTATTTGGCTGAAAGCCAGCGGGTCAGAGCCTATCCAGGTCCAATACGGAATTGATTCGCCCTCCAAAAGGATGGTTTCAACTTCTCCCATTTCGCCGACTCCCGATTCGAACTTTACAGTCAAAATCAATCTAAGCGGGTTGACCCCAAAGACCCGCTATGTTTATCGAGCGGTGGTGGAAAGAAAACAGCCGGGACCACTTTGCCAATTTGTCACCGCCCCATCTTTGGACGACTTTGCTCAGGTGGTGTTTGTCATTGGCGGTGATGTGCGTGCGAGTTTTCGGCCATTCACCATTATGAATGAAATGCGTTCCGCCAATCCGGACTTCTTTCTTTTTGTGGGAGACACCATCTATTCGGATAAAGGAAAAGCGGCGGAGAAACTGGCCGATTACTGGGGCAAGTATTGGGAAAATAGAGATCCTGCTACACAGGGTTTCCTGGCCAAGACCAGTGTCTATGTTATGTGGGATGATCACGAAGTCGACAGTGACTTTATTTCAACGCATCCACGCATGCCTGTTGGACGACAAGCATTTTTCGACTACTGGCCTATCCGTCAAAATTCTGAAGACCCTTATCGTCTTTACCGTGAGTTTCAATGGGGGCAAGCCGTTGAGTTTTTTCTTTTAGATACTCGGCAGTATCGGGATCCCTCCACACACACCATGTTGGGAGAAGTGCAAAAACACTGGCTGATGGACAGGCTGAATGCCTCGTTAGCGAAGGTCAAGTTTATCGTGACTTCCGTTCCCATCTCTGACCCGGGAAAAGATAAATGGGGTGAATATAACGAGGAGCGAGATGAAATTTTAGATTATATTGGGAAACAAGGAATAACCGGCGTCGTTTTTCTAGCCACAGATGTGCACCATGCGGCCATAGCCAAAGTCCCCGGACCGTTAGGACTCAAAGAATTGATCTTTGGTCCATTGGCGGCCCCGATGAATTATTGGATCGACCCGCAGGAACCCCGGTTCGAATATTTCCATGATCAGTATCAAAATTATGGAAAGATCACTGTCCGTCCTCAAGAAAGTGCTCCTCTTCTAGAGGTCGAATGGTATGGTGAAGACCACAGACTTCTTCATCGCTTGGTGCTGGAAAGTGATGCCTCTGGTAATCTCGTTTCCCTTACATCGGAACAGTCACTTGGTCCGAGATGACTCATGCATGACACGGTGTGATGATGTGGGCTCCATATCAAATGGTGAAGTCTGACATTATTGGCAGCGAAAGGATGATGAGATGAAAGCGGTTGGACTCACTCAATATCTTTCCATTGATAACCCCGAGTCATTGATCGATGTTGAGCTTCCCAGGCCTGAGCCTGAGGAACGCGATCTTTTGGTTCGGGTGGAGGCGATATCGGTTAATCCGGTTGATACCAAAATGCGACGGTTAAAAGGTCCTGAGGAAAAAGAGGCGTCCCCACGAGTATTGGGATGGGATGCGGCAGGGGTGGTGGAAGCCATAGGGTCAAAGGTTTCGTTGTTTCAACCAGGGGACCAGGTCTATTATGCTGGAAGCCTGACCCGGCCGGGGGCAAACAGCGAATACCATGTTGTGGATGAACGCATCGTCGCCAAAAAGCCTGTTTCGTTCAGTATGGCTGAGTCGGCGGCGTTGCCCCTCACGGCTCTGACGGTTTGTGAAGGGTTATTCGACCGTATGGGAATTTCGGTCGAAGGCGAATCAGCGGGAAACACTCTCCTCATGATTGGTGGCGCAGGGGGGGTGGGATCTATTGGCATTCAAATCGCAAAACTTGCCAATCTTTACGTGATTGCTACCGCCTCACGACCGGAATCCCAACGGTGGTGCCGAAAAATTGGGGCGGATGAGGTGATTGATCATTCCCGTTCCATTCCTGACCAACTCCAACAATTAAATACTCCCATGGTGGATTACATTTTCAATACTTCAAGTACGGAACAACATTGGGCTGCCATGGCCAAAACCATTAAACCACAGGGGTGCATCTGTGGCATCGTCGATACCACCGAAACAGTGGATCTGAATGCCATCAAACGAAAAAGTGTGATCTTCGTTTGGGAATTCATGTTCACCCGTCCTATGTACTACACGGATGACATGATTCAACAACACGTATTCCTGACCCAGGTCGCCAATTGGGCTGACGCAGGAAAAATCCAATCTACTGTGACAGAGACCCTTTCGCCCATTAATGCAGCCAATCTCCGCATCGCACATGCCAAACTCGAATCCGGATGCATGATCGGAAAATTCGTTCTCGCCGGATGGCCCGTATAATCAAGGAGGGTCAGTGACTTCCATAACCAGATTCTTTCCCATGACTCTTTCATAAATTGGAGGCACCTGAGGGCAATCGCGTTATCACATATGTTGCTATTTAAAAGAAGACATGACTAGGAAAGTCGTAGGGTTGATAAATCTTGAACATCGCTATCCCCAACTAAGGAATACTAGGGTTTCCGAGAGGATCCCTTAAACGAACGTATGACCCCGATTCCACCAAATTCTTCTTTCAAGAAGTCACCTCCCCCAGGGCTTTGTGAACTGCCCAAGAAAGATCCTTGGTCCACACCATTCGCCGAAAGTCTGCTCTCTCACTTGGATCTCGCTGAAGGGGCGATCATATTGGATGTGGCATGTGGCGATGGGATTCCCGCCTTCTACCTAGCCCATCGGGTTGGTCCTAATGGTCGAGTGATCGCTATTGATCGGAATGAAGCTCAACTCGCTCGAGCCAGAGCGGTCCAAGGCCCGTATTTTCCCTGGTTGGAATTTCGCCATGGAGACGTGAGGGAGTTGCCTGTGGATTTAGGACGGTTTGAACGCATCACGGGTAATTTATCATTCATGTTTTTTCGACCCAATCGGCAAGAAGCGCTGTACCAATTAGTCAGTTTTCTCAAACCCGGGGGGCAATTGGTTCTCACGTTTCCTTCCCTTGGTACCTTTGACTCCTTGTGGGAACGGGTCGACCGAGAAATGGGTCAACATGGGTTAACGCACGAACGTCAGCGTTTGGCAGACTATGTCGCGGAACGTCCGTCGGTTGGGGATGCCCAAGAATGGCTCACCGACTGTGGGTTGGACAACGTGGAGGTTGCCGAGTATCCCTTAGAAGTAGAGACAGGTTCAGGACCGATGTTTCTCAATCATCCGTTGCTCCGCGGTGGGTTCTTGGATGATGTGTATGAGTGTTTTACGGACCAAGTCCTCGCCGAGAGCTTTATGCAAACAATTTCCCAGGACATACAAAGTTTCATCCCCTTGATTGCTCAGCGTGGTGTCATCTCTGGTTGGCACCCAAACCCTTCCTCATGATTTTTTAAACGTCCTGGCATTCCTTTCCCAACTCAGGTTAATCAGGAAAGAGGATTGGCAGAGAAGCGAGATTCTTTTTGAGAGTAGGACAAAAGGGTCTATTGAATATTTCAATATTTTTGCCTTTTCACGAGCATGGGAGTTACCGAGATTCAACTGAGAAAGATAAGGGAGTGTTCAAAAAGGTCTGCTGTCTCACCCGCCCAACCCGGGTGCGCCAAGACGCACCTTTCCTCGGGCAAGGCCGCAGCCGCTTGGATGGGCGGAGCGTACAAAAGAGTACGTGAGCACGGCCAAGGGGCGAGAACGCCACTGGCGGCTTTTTTCAACACTCCCCAATAAAATGATGATTCAGGGAGAAGTGTGATGACACATATTGAGGACATCTCAGAACATCTTCGGTTTAGACCCGCAGTAGAAGAAGATTATCCTGCCATTGGAGGTCTGGTGACCAGCCAGGAGGAACTCTTTTTCGTCTACCCCAGAGGGCACTATCCGTTGGATGTGGAGCAAATACGAATCTTGGCTCGTGAAAGGCAAGAACTCACTGTCGCCATCGTGAAGGGGAAGGTGGTTGGGTTTACAAACCTGTATGATATGGAGGCCAAACGCCAGGCCTTTATCGGCAATGTGATCATTGAAAAGATGGTACGAGGCAGTGGGATTGGAAGGAAAATGATCGGGGTAATGCTTGAGCGCTGCTTTGAAAAGTATCGTCTTTCGAAAGTCAATATCTCTGTTTTTAGCCATAACATTCCTGCGTTAGTGTTGTATTCGCGCCTTGGATTTACTCCATTTGAATTGGAAGAACGCCAAGACTTTGCTGGGCGAAAAACGGTGATGATTCATATGACATTGATCAGGAAGATGTATGAGGACGGGGAAAACAACAAGGGTCATGGAAGATAGGTGAATACCATAAACGAGGGGCACACGTATTTTCAGGGAACTTCTGTCAACAAAGGTGAGGTGTCCGCAAATCGAAAAAACCAATTGGATCTTTTAAAAGGATGGTTTGGAACGGGGTATAAATGCAGGGCAAAGGAGTGTACTTCTAGATAGATCCATGGCCAAATGGCAAAACATGTATGTTCAAAAAGAATGGCCAAGGCTCCAGCATCCTATGAGCGGCGGGGATCGAAACCATTCCTGCCCGGTGCGGCGATCGGTCGTGTCCGAATCATCATCCGCGCAAACTCGAACCAGGGATATTCTGGCAAGATCTGCTTATGGAAGAATGTGTCCATTCCTCCAAGGGATTATCGAGTTGGAAAGCCACGAGATACAGAGTGGGAAGAGTGGGTAAAGGAGTAATCCTCTTTGGGTTAGGGGTAGGCATACTTTTAGCAGGATGGGCGATCATGATTAAAATGCCAGGTAACAGTTACCAAGGTCCGATGCCACCAGCCACGGATGAACTCCGTGCCATGGAGCAGGAGCTTCAGGCGCATGTCTACACACTTGGTGGAGAAATTGGGGAACGAAATGTTTTTCACTATGACAAACTCCTCATTTCCGCAAAATATATTCGTGCGGAATTCAGAAAGCTTGGGTACAAGGTCAATCACCAAGCGTACGAAGTCTTCGGAAAGATCTGTGAAAACATTGAAGTCGAAGTACGCGGAACTGATAGGGCCGACGAAATCCTGGTCATCGGTGCGCACTATGATTCGGTTCGAGGCAGTCCGGGTGCCAATGATAACGGAACCGGCGTGGCCGCTCTGCTTGTCCTGGCGCGCGCCTTTGCCCAAACTCCGATGTCCCGCACGATGAAATTTGTTGCCTTCGTCAATGAAGAGCCGCCGTTTTTTCAAACCCAAGACATGGGTAGTTGGGTCTATGCGAAGCGCAGCCGACGGCAGGGCGAAAACATCATCCTCATGCTGAGTCTCGAAACCATCGGCTATTACACGCATGAGCCACAAAGCCAACACTATCCACCACCGCTCAGCCTCATCTACCCCTCCACGGGGAATTTCCTTGCGTTTGTCAGTAATATTGGGAACGGGTCGTGGGTGCGCAAAGCCATTGGTATCTTTCGGGAGCATGCCTCGTTTCCGTCTGAGGGCGCAGCTTTATGGGGCGGGATGCCTGGGGTTGGTTGGTCAGATCATTGGGCTTTTTGGGAGGAAGGGTATCCCGCCATTATGGTGACGGATACGGCTCCATATCGGGATCCCTACTACCATACTGCTCACGATACACCCGATCACATTGACTATGAAAGTCTGGCGCGAGTGGTCTCAGGCCTGCACAGGGCTATTGCGGACATCGCAAATGAACCTAAGATGGGGAATTAAAAAAAGCGAAGTGGCGGAGTGTCCGTTTTATGGTTGAGGGATAGGAGGACCGTCCCAAATCCCTGTTGACAGAGCAAGGGCAAGACAGTAGCCTCATGCAAAAGATATAACAACGTGGGTGGTTAAAGAAGAAAATTTCTGCGGTCCGATAGGGGATGGCGTTTCGACCCTAATAGGCCTGGTTCTTGTATCATCCGGACCCTATGGCTTCAGGTGCATGTGTTTCTGTGCGAGGACTTTCCAACAAAAAGTATAAGATATTATCGACGAAGGCCGGGTCCTTGGTCATGCCCAAATGATCGGAAAAGATAAACAACACCTGACTCCAGCTAATTGGAGACGCCAACCGGTTTCCCAGGTTCTTTTCCATTCGCTCATCCATCAACGCGCTCCGGCGTAAGACCACCCCATCGCCGGGTTCGTGTCCCACGACCTTCAGTGTTCCCTCACCTGTCATTTGCACCTTCGACATGGTCTCCATCGAATCTCCCGCCACCAATAAGAACCGTGTTGAAGGCGGTGGCGTCGCCGGAACATCCAAGGCAGCAGCTGTCTGCTTGGCACGGGCTAACGCTTTTCGCTGATGGTCCAAGGCCACGCGTCGCCGTTCCTGGGCATCAGAAATATCAGGTAACAGCATGGCCAACACCTTGGTCTCTGAGGGGTTAGCCAGGCCCCAATGATTCCGTTCCCACATTTCTGGATCAAACACGTCCACTGGTTGCCCATCGACATCAAGCAACGGCTGATGGCGGCTGCGTGGGAGTAACTGATACACGGAGGGCATCGTTCCAACGATTGCCGGAGAATAGCTGGCCAGCAGCGGGGAAGGCCTTAAACCATCAATCAAAATGGTCACGGCCTCCAGGGAACCTGCGTTGGGGGGGCCGATGACAACCAAATGATCGACATGCCGGGCACCGGCCCAAGTCACCGGAGGCAAACTGCCATCTGCTGGAAGATCCGCTCCTCCATAGCGCAAATAATAGCGGGCCACCAGACTGCCCATAGAGTGCGCGACCAGATCAAATTTAATTTGTGTACGCCTCACCCCAAACTGCTTAAAAATTTCCTCCTGGACTTCAGCTTCTTTGCCTTTAATGAACCGATCCAACGCCTGGGCGGCCTCCACAATATCCCGTCGCCAATCGTAAGCGAATTGAAAGCAAGTATAGTGCTTATCGCCATAATCCACGGCGTGGCTTTCAGCCAATTGTTGATCGCGGTAGCCGCCGACTCCGAGGGTGCGCAAAATGTTGTAATAGGCATTCAGTTGAAAGGGTATGCCAAAAAAATTCAGTACAATACGATCCAACGCGCCTGCGGGTTGGACAGTATCGCGAAGATCGCGTAAAGCTGTCTCAGGCGCCATGGGCAACGCCAGTAGACGAGCCCCTTCAGGGGTTGTGGGATCCACGGCTCCCGAGCCAAACGCGCCCCATATTACGTTGCCACTTTCTGCCTCCACTAATCGCGAACCCAAAATGCCAGGGATCACAATCACAGGGTTGCGAGCAGGATCCTCGTGCTGCGCCAGTTCGTTATAGAGATGGCCTAGGTCGGGACCAGTTTGAAAGGCTGAACACCCGGTGAGCCATACAAACCCCAAAACAAAAATGAGAAAAAGTCGGACCATAAAGGAATACTCCAAAAGAGCTTCACAAAACATTCGCCAAGGAAATCCCTGCAATCATCGCACAACACAAAGATTATTACCAATATAGGGCCTGTTGAATATTTCTCTCAAATAGCACAAAAAGGTCCACAGCAGAGCCGATATCAGTAGCCAGCGGAAATGTTCGAAAAGTCGTCCAGCAAGGCCACGAATCGTTGGCGAGATCCCGCAGGGTCTCCCCGTTGTTTGACGCGCGGAGCGTACACGTAGTACGTGAGTACGGCAAAATGGCGAGAACGCCGCTGGCGGCTTTTTTCAACATTCCCATATAGAGTCTTTTTAACCTTTTCTTGGTTACATCCCTCGTGTTGATCCTTGGAGGTGTTTATGGTGGGATAAGACCGGGCGTAAGAAAAGTGAGAAATGGTTCGAATGGCGCGGCACACGATTCTCAATGAAATCCAAAAGCTCGATCCCAAAAAGGATCATGAGCGCATCGTCTTTCTCTCGACCTGTTACGAGTTCCCGTTTGACACGACCCGCGCCTTGGAGATGGCCTTGTTCCGCACCTTCTGTGTGCCGAGTATTGCTGGGCTGCTGGATCGAACCGGAGAGTTCAGGCAGCGCTCCCAAAAACGGTATGACGATACGGATATCCTAATCAGCGAATTTATGGAATGGGGCTACAGCAGCGATCGGGGCCAGCGGGCCATCCAGCGCATCAACCAGTTACACGGCCGGTTTACCATCGGCAACGAAGACTTCTTGTACGTACTCTCCACATTTCTTTTTGAACCCATACGGTGGAATCAGCGCTATGGCTGGCGAACCATGTGCGAGCAGGAACGCCTCGCCCTGTTTTACTTCTGGTGTGCAGTAGGAGAACGTATGCACATTCAACAGATTCCCGAGGACTATCATACCTTCAACCGCTTTAGTGTGGAGTATGAACGGCAACGATTCCGGTACACGCCAGCAAACCACCGCATCGGGACAGCCACGGTAGAGCTGTTCGTCGG
>JAZFZJ010000176.1:0-3815 GCA_036443915.1 Nitrospirales bacterium | reverse complement strand
ATCATGTTCCTGAAGGTTTTTTAAGAATTCGAAGTGGGTGTCACGGTGGCCGCTTACGATGATGGTTCCCGATTCACCTGGTTGGGAACTCTCGGAAACGTGTCCAGGGCCAAAGGCCAGAGTTCGTCCGCTCGTTCCGGCTAACACAATCTGATCAACAGCGAGGCGAGGCACGAGCAGCTGGGCAATGGACCAGGTGTCTGCCCAAGGCCAGGGTGGGGTGGGCCGATGCTCCTGAAGCGTGGTTGCCCATGCCTGTTTCAATAAATATTGCGCGACCTGGGCTTTGGTATAAATCCAAAGCCCTTGCCCTAGAGTCCAGCTTCCCGAGAAAAATAAGAGTAACGTCGTACTGAGAAATAGGCGACGATTCATGTTTGACGACAGGCCAAATAGTAACTTCCACAAGCCAGCGCTACGGTGAGGAACCCGATGCACAGAAGCAACGGAGCTGGTGTTGCGGTTTGTGACCAACCAAACACGGCTTCGTATTGCATGCCATGAGGCAGGTTGGTTTTTTGGGCATGTGTATGGAGAATGGTGTTGTCCGGACGAATGGGTGTGACGTCCACGGCAACTAAGCTGGAATAACGACTTACCAGGTGATGTTGAAGGGCAATTTCAAGAATTTTTTGGCGGTGCAACTGTGTATTTTCATTTTTTCTTTGTCGATCCATGAGCTGAGCGATGGCCTGCCGTGCCCAATAGATGGCAATGCCTCTGCGTGGTTTGGAGTCCGTTAAGGATTGTGTAGATGACCACCATTCTGTTTTTCGTTTCCCAGTAATGGTCAGCGAAGTAGGGAGATCTGTTGTTCGAAAGGCAACAGTGAGGGGTTCCCCTGAGTACAGATCTGGAATAGGAGAGGGGGCAAGGTCTCTTATCACCCCTGTTGAAGAGTTAATTGTGATATCCGTGAGCGCTGGCTGTTCCAACTTTCGGAATAAGCGATTCATTTTCTCCTTCACCTCCTTGGTTGTTCCAATGTAGGTAAATGTGCCTCTTCCAAACTCTGCTGCTTTTCTCATGAAGAACCCATTAGGGGCTGATCCAATTCCCACGGTAAACAAGCGATTGTGATGCAAGTCTCGTTTGAGCACGGTGAAGAGTTCTTCTTCGTTTCCGATGAGCCCGTCGGTGACAAAGATGATTTGACGAAGACGTGTCGTCTCTTCCCCGCCGGAGAGGGCCTTTACGAGTGCGGGTAACATTTCTGTGCCTCCTTCGGCTTTCAGATTATGGACATAGTGGAGGGCTTGTTGAATGATGCTGGGTGTTGCTGGTTGGGAGATTGGAAACAGTGTGTGTGTTACCGAATTAAATTGAATAAGGTTCAATCGGTCCATTGGGGTTAAACGTGAGAGAGCCAGTGTCAGGGCGCTCTTGCCTTGAGTCAGGGATGTGCCCGCCATTGAACCAGACGTATCAATGACAAACACGACTTCCCGTGAAATCGGTTCCCTGTTCAAAGCCTGCTGTACGGGCGGCATCAGTTGAAGGAACACATACCGTTCGCCATCCACCTCTTCCGTGAAGACGGTGGCGTGTGGTGTTTCGTGTAATAGAGGGGTCCAGAGCAGTTCGAAGTCGCGATCGGCGTAGATCTGGGATTTTTGAAAGGTTATCTGATACCTGTCAGATTCTTGCTTGGTTACCGTGATGGAGTGAGTGGGGGATTCAATATGCCGCAGGGGTAACCCCGAGGCCAGGTCGATTTGCAGGATGACTGAATTGAGAGGGCCACGGTGGGGATGTTGAACAGGCGGGGTGATACGTGAGGCATCCGGAACTTGATTGGTATTGGGTGCCCATCCCATCCCCTGTGTGTTTTGAAGAAGATCGTCAGCAGGGATTGGATGCCCTGGGATATAGCGAGGTCCAACCACCATTGGGACTCGAAGAGAAAATTGCCCTTGGTCATAACGAACAACTTCTTGATATTCAATATCTACCGTTATGGAATCTCCTGGGGCGATGTTGGCCACTGAGGCCGTAAACATATTGGGGCGTTCTTGTTCCAGGAGACTGGCGCGCTGTCCACTTGCCTTGGCCTTCGCATACGTTTTTTTTGCCTCACTTCGTTCTTTGATTATCCCTTCGATGATCCGTTTCCCGACTCTCATGCGCAGGTGATCCACTGCTGCTTGTTCGGGCAATGGGAAGACATAGACGCCTTCAGTTCATTCCGGGCTGGGGTTGGTAAATTGTTGGGAAAGTGTGGTTCGGGCAATGATCCCGCTAATGGTCATCTTGATGGTGGTGTGGACTAGTGGTGCGGGTACTTGAATGCCTGAAGGGGGTGTGAGCGTAAAGCCGCCTTTTGGTGTTTCTATTTCAGACTTCTTGCTTTCCATTCCTGGGGATTGGGCTGCGACGGGGGAAATGAATAGGCAATCGACCCAATTGCCGGCTATCCAAAATAATAGGGGTAGGAGAATATGTTTCCATTGATGCATGTCCAAATTCCTTATGTGACGAAGGCGAAGTGATAGAAGGGCTAAAGGGAACTCCTGGTTCAATGACTTCAGATGGGGTAGGCCTGGGCTGGCCCACAGAAATGTTGGCCAGCCCAGGATGATTAGGGGATTGACTCTGTAGCGGCGTTAGGCTCAGAGGCGATGATTTCTGCCTGAACCTCTTCCTGTAACGGGCTTGAATCGTGGGAACTGTCCACCTGGTTGTTCTCAGCAGAGGGTGTCGGCTCTGCACCCGACATTACGGGAGGAGTCATGGACAGAAGGGCCGTTTCATCACGAGGGGTTGAAGGCGCAAGCAAGACCAGATGAGCTCTCCGGTTTCGCTCAAAACAGGCTGGGGTGCCCTCTTGGCAGATCATTCTTCCCTTTCCGAAGCTTTCGACTTCCACTGTATCCTCAGCCACGCCTGATGAAACCAGAAAGGTTTGGACGGCTTGCGCGCGGCGCAGCCCAAGGGCTTGGTTGTAGGTATCGGACCCCTGTGCATCCGTATGCCCTTCGATTCGAAGCGTGCCCGTCCATCCTTCCGGAATGGTTCGCATGAAGTTGATAATGATGTCTTTTGCTTCCTCAGAGAGAGTCGATTGGTTAAAGTCAAAATAGACCTTTGTTGGCTCATTTCGTTGGGCGGGATCAGGATCGGTACCCAGGTGGGTGGAAAGATTAATAGATGGCTCCGGGTTGGGGGCCAATGCGCTTGAAACCTGAGGCTCTGAGGGAGAAGAGGAAAATGCCTTGGCCAGGTTCACAGAATTGGCTGCTTGGGAAGCCGTGGGGGCCAGAGGCTCATTTTCCGAATACATCAGGATACCACCGATTCCCAACATCAAAGCTAAAAGCCCTGATGCTAAGAAAATAATTTCTCTGGAATCGGACCGATCCTTATTCATATTGGGATTTTTGGGTCCAGTAGTTTCTTTTTGTGAAGACTGAGTATGTTTGATGTCCATAGGTAACGCTCCTTGTTGATCCTGTTGGGATTTCGATTGTGGGCCTGTTGAAAAAGTTCCATTGCTGAAGGTGTGGGGTTGTGTGACTGTTCGGTTGTATTGGCACATGGGGGTCACCGCTTAAGGCTGTGAGTTTCTGTCGCCTTCAACCCGTTCGTTGGTCACCTCCTTTCTCGGGTGCAAACGTGGACGATGCTCATGTCATTTAGCAAAGGACTTGCCAGCCCAATCAATTTTAAAATTTCATAAAAAACAAGGAGTTACGAGGAAGAAATACGATACGGCTTTGCGTCAACATTGATATCGACAAGATTGGGCGCGGCGGGAATATCGTAATCCCAAAGTCCGTGGTGCACGATCTGGAAATGCCAAATGCGTTGCCCGGACT
>JAZFZJ010000175.1:0-2354 GCA_036443915.1 Nitrospirales bacterium | reverse complement strand
CATTTGCAGGATCAGGATTGGCGGAAAGAAAAAAAGAAGTAGGGTTGGTATGTAAGAGCCTCCGCAGGTTAGAGATCTTCCCAGCCTGCGGTGTGGATGAATGGATTCTTAGCAAAAAACTGGGGTACCTAGAGTTTGAGAAAATTCTTGTCTTTTCTCATAGTCTGTTTTAAGACTATCTCTCCTGCCTCTGTAATATTACCCCTGGATTAACATAGTTTCCCTAGATGCCGTGGCACCGTGAATACCTACCTGTATGTCAAAAATTGATGGTATAATTCGCTCCCGCCAACTCTTCTATCAAAGATTTCGACACATCATTGTTGCGAGTCTTGTTCTGCTTATGGTGTCTATTCTTGTAGATTCCAATACGACAAGAGCGGACTGGATCAACCTCACGGGTGCCGAAACCTCACCGAATATTGCTGAGATTTACGTCCTCAACGATCAAGTGAAGGTGATCCTGGAAGTCTATATTCAAGATCTGCCCACCTTCGATGATCTTGTCCCAGATGATTGGTTAAAGACACTCAAGACTCAGCGCCCTCCCCTTTCAGAGCGCCTCCAACATTTTTCTTCTCAAACCCTTCAGTTCGTGACGGAAACGGGTGAAAAGCTGCAGGCCCAATTGGAATTGGTTGAACCACGAGAGCGCACCGATCGTCAGTCTCCATTTGCGGGGATGATCAACCCCTCCACCCGGCAACGTGTCCCGGAGTCACCAAGCGACAAACGGGTTCTCTATGCGGAGCTCATCTATCCCTTCAACAAGAAACCCCAAACTTTGACCATGATCCCCCCCCTTGATGAAGAAGGACGTGCCTTAGTCACCATGGGGTTTATTGCCTACCACAAGAGTGTCCCCATTATCGATTTTCGGTATCTCGGGAATCCTGCAAATCTCACCCTCAATTGGGAAGATCCCTGGTATTCCAAGTTCGACAATCCCAATCTCAAGCGACATCATAAATCAGCCCTCATGTCCTTTCTGTATGTGGAACCGTATGAAGTTCGCCATGAGATTCTGACACGGGTCAAAGATTTAGAAACATGGATGGATTTGGGACTGCGTGGGTCAGAATATATTGAAGTCGATGAACTCGATCCGCTGAAACAACGCATTGGTGAATTTCTCGTACAAAAAAATATTGTTCGGGTGGAGGGAACACCGCTCCGCCCCATTCTTGACCGAACGAATTATGTCAAAGTGGGATTGACCGGTATAAAATTACTCGAAAACCCCGAGCGACTGGAGATTTCCACAGCCATTGTCGGGGTCATTTTTGCCTATATCACAGAGGGAATGCCCAAGGAGGTCACGGTCGATTGGGAGTTATTTACCGATCACATTCAACAAGTGCCTACTCAAGCCGTGGATCCAGCCGGGCCGTTCCCCTCTTTCGTCACACCGGAAGACCCGGTACTAACCTGGACCAACTTTTTAAAAAACTATACGATTCCCACGGTCCATACGGTTGCTGTCTCGGACACAGTGGAAGCCCTCCAGATTCCAGTGGGGACGATCCTCTGTTTTACGGCCCTACTACCTTTAGGTTGGTCAATTCGCCGACGGGCAAACAAAACGCAAGCATATCGGTGGCCCTTAGGATTGGCCATAGGATTGATCGCAGGTGGCGTAGTTCTCATCCCTTTTTTCCACGTATCGATCGCCAAACCCGCGGCTTTGGTCAACAGCCTCAATGATGAAGAAGCCACGATCATTCTTCGCAGTTTGCTCAAGAACGTCTATCGGGCCTTTGATTTTCGGCAGGAAGGGGACGTCTATGACAAACTGGCCTTGAGTGTAGAAGGGGATCTCTTGGCTGACATCTATATACAAAACAGAAAATCCTTCGCGGTCAAAAAAGCCGGAGGTGCGCAAGCCAAAGTCCAGGAAGTTGAAATTCTTGAAACCCAGGCAGAGCCAGTGAGAGACTATCCTGGAGCTTTTGCCTTAAAAGGACAATGGACAGCTATGGGCACGGTAGGTCATTGGGGACATGTGCATACACGAAAAAATCACTATGAAGCTATTGTGACAGTAGAACCGGTAGAGGGTAATTGGAAAATCACAGGTCTGGAGTTGTTGGAGGAAAAACGAGTAGAGCCATACACTCAATCAGCCACTTCGAGCCCCAAAGCATTATAACAACCCCATAACTCCTAGGCATCAATCGCGAAACATGAGACGAGGGGTTGAACATAATTATGATGAGCACTCGTCATATCCGCGGAGGCGGGTATCCAGGACGCGGCATCAGCCTTGAAATCGTGTGTTTACGGGCATGCCACGATGAGGCCAGACGAGGGTCGTGAAGCCAACGGTGTTGCCCGATTGACCATGTGCATCCCAC
>JAZFZJ010000174.1:0-6374 GCA_036443915.1 Nitrospirales bacterium | reverse complement strand
AAAAAATCTAGTGTCAAATAGGTGTCAGAAAGAGAGACAAAAGCAGGTGAATGGGGGGTAAAAGAGATCAATAGAGGAAAGAGGCTGAGGGTGAGTTTAGCCAGGCAGGACAAGGGGATTGCCTTGTTTCCGACGACTTAGACAATCCCCTTGAGATAGATCCGTAGTCAAGTGCTCTATCCATTGAGTTACGGGCGCTAGGTGGGTGGTGTAGTCGAAAATAGCGACGCGATCGTCTCGCACCGTGCCACCTTTATACCGGGGCATCTCATTTACCGGCAACTGAAATACACCAATATACCTTTTGTGTCGTTTGGCCCTATCGTTTCAGGCAACATCCATATGGGGCCTGTTGAATACATCACGATTTTCAGAGCGCCAATCCCGTCTGACCAATGCCATAAATCATCACAAGCCAGGGGCCTGTTCAAAAAGGCCCGCTGTCTCACCCACCCAGCCTGTGCACGCCAAGACGTGCCTTTCCTCGGGCAAGGCCGCAGGGGCCGCCCGGAGCGTAAACGGAGTACGTGAGGGTGCACGGCGCGAAGAGCACCAAGCCTGTGCACGGGGAAGGCTTCCACAAAAGCCCGAGAACGCCGCTGGCGGACTTTTTCACCAGGCCCATATGAGAACACCCATGATACAGGGCAGAGACAGCATGGAAGGAGACTGACGAGATAACGAGAAGGCAGTTGGAGAAATTAGGCTTGAGGGATAGCCGTGACGGTTTGTTCCAGGAGGTCTATCACATTTTGGATTTCTTCAGGTTTCCCCAAGCTGACTTGAAAAAAGCTGGACATATCGGGAATCCCTTCCGCAATTTGCTTGGCGATTTCTATCACCCCCTCAGGTTCAATGCTTAGGAGATCTTGAGACATCTGAAGCACCGTTTGAATGGCGGCCTCTGGTTTGGGGTGACACCACATGTCAGCCAACCGTCCGGACAGCGCCACGGACATGATCGTGAGTCGAGACACCTCATCGCTACTGGTTGCCAGTGACGGATCGTGACTGCCCCGTACCGCTTCCCGTAGGATTTCCGGCAACTCCCACGTTTCCGCCAACCATGCCCCGATTTCACAATGATCCGTTTTCCAACGGCCTTGTTCTAAGGCCTCAAGGGCTTCATGGTCTTGGTCGGCTTTTTGGTAGAGCATCGCATATTCACTACCAAACGCCTCGCTCATGACCAACACACCCAAGTCTTGCAGCAACCCAGCGAGGAAGATTTCTTCCTCATTCGCCACACGCACGCGCTTGGCCAAAATTTTTGCCGCCAAACTGGCTAATATACAACGATGCCAAAAATGTGTGTGGTTAAAGGCCCCTCCCCCTTTTTTTCGCAAATCCCGGTATAAGGAAAAACAAAACGCGAGGGTCGCGATGGAATTCATTCCCAATAGGGTGACCGCATGCGTGACGGTGGTGACCTTATGGCGGCTCCCTCCATAGAAACTAGAATTCGCAACATTTAACAGTTTGGCGACAAAAGACGGATCTTTACTAATGACTTCCCCAACTTTTTGCGCATTGGTTTTCTCGTCCCGACACAGTTGTAACACCTGCAGAGGTAAAGCCGGAATCGCCGGGAGAGTTTTACAATTTTTAATACGTTGGAGTATCTGTGGATCCATGCCCCTTCACACCTTCCTTATATTCGGTATGGCCGTATTGATTGGTGCGTACGAATGGCGCACCAAGGATTGTGAGAAATGAGAGTCAACCAGGAACCCCTTTAAAGCAACAGGTATTCCATAATTTTATCGGAAGTTGCATGACTGACTTGAGTTTGGGGAAATGCTTGAAGTAAATAATTTATCCTAGGGTAAATCATGTAATTCTTGTCCAAAAAGCTGCTCTAACCAAGGACCAAGGGAAGTTGGTAGTTGAGCAACTTCCAGAACAAAAGGTGAGGTAAAACAGCACGCAACTGACCCTATGGGACTGTTGAATAAATCATAATTTTCAGAGCGCCCATCCCATCTGACCAATTCCATGAATCCTCCCAAGCAAAGGGCCTGTTCAAAAAGGCCCGTCCAGCAAGGCCGCAGGGGCTTTGGCGCCCGGAGCGTACACGGAGTACGTGAGGGTGCACGGCGCGAAGAGCGCCAAGCCTGTGCACGGCGAAGGCTACAACAAAGGCCTGAGAACGCAGCTGGCGGACTTTTTCAACAGGCCCCCTGTCAGACGGGAATGCTTAGAGATGAACACCGTATAGGGTGGAGGGTGAGGCATCCTGAACGAGGACCGTTACCATATCCCCAGGCTGACGAACAATTTCATCTTTTGGCCACACCACCGTCACATTGTGGTCACTATGCCCCATCCATTGGAGGTCGGATTTCTTGGCATCCCCTTCAACCATGACCTGGACGGGGGTGCCAATGAGACTTTGGTTTTTGCGAAGAGAAATCTCTTTTTGTAATTCGACAATCTGGTTTGTTCGATACCCTTTCACCGATTCCTGAACATCATCAGGATACTTTCTGGCGGCGATCGTGTGCTTTCGTTCCGAATATTTAAATACAAACGCGGCCTGATACTCCACCTCTTGCATCAGGCGATAGGTGTCCTGAAATTCTTCATCCGTTTCTCCACAAAACCCACAAATTAGATCGGTGGTCAACACAAGGGAACCCGTGTTGCGAATGGTAGCTACCAATTTGAGATAGTGACTCCGCGTGTAACCCCGCCCCATGCGTGCAAGGATTCGATCATTTGCCGATTGAAGCGGTAAGTGAATGGTCTTACAGATAGTGGGATGTTCCGCCACCGCTTCGAGCAAAGCCGGAGGGAAATCTTTGGGATGTGGAGACATAAACCGCACTCGCTGAATCCCTGACACATCAGCTACCGCCACGAGTAATCGCGCAAAATCCCACTCCCCGGACCGATAGGAATTCACATTCTGCCCAAGGAGCGTGATCTGTCGAACCCCTTGGCTAGCCAGGCGCTGCGCTTCCTGAAGAATACCCTCAGGGTCTCGCGAACGTTCTCGCCCTCGCGTATAGGGTACCACGCAAAATGAACAAAAATTGTCGCACCCACGCATCACGGCAATCCATCCATTGACCCCCACGGACCGATCAGGGACGATGTGGGCATAGGTTTCATATTCTGATAAATCAACCGCTAACCCTCGTTTCTGATGTTCCAGCGCTTCCGTGAGCAGGTCAGGCAAATGGCGATACCCATCAGGACCCACCAAGACATCAATACTCGATCGCGTCTCAAACAAGGCCTGTTTCAGATTCTGGGCCATACAGCCCAACACCCCGATCACTAATCCTCGCTCTTGTTTTCGGTGGGTATAGCGCGTCAAATGGCCATAGACCCGATTATGCGCATTTTCCCGGATGGCACAGGTGTTGAACAAAATGACATCGGCTTCATCATCGTAGGGAGTGAATTGAAATCCGCGTGCTTTCAACAGCGAACGAACGATTTCGGTATCGTATTCGTTCATTTGGCAACCGAACGTTTCCATATAAACTTGATACCCGCTCCGGCCAGATGCACTGGCCTGGGCCTTAAGACTTGTGGGGAAAAGTAAGGGTGTTCCAGTCACAGATTTAGGCTCCTTGGGAAACCGGGACTTCTAAATGTGCGCCCGCAACTTCTTTTGAAGAGGGCGTGAAGTCAGAAGAGTGGTCCAAAATTCCAAGGACTCGATCCGACATCATTCCGGTCACCACCACCGATTGAACCGTATTTTTCAAATTATGAGAGGAACGGACCGCCACTCGAAGGTAATTGTCCGTCAGGCCGGTCCAGTATCCTTCGCCTTCTTCCGATTCAATCAACACGGAAATGTGTTGGCCTAAGAATCGTTGATGAAAGGCCAGGCGCTTTTGGTAGGCAAGCTGATGCAAGGTTCGGCTCCGTTCTTTGATCATCGCTGGAGACACTTTATTGGGCAACTTCGTCGAAGCCGTACCCGGTCGAGGCGAGTAACTGAAAATATGTAAATAGGCAAAGGGCAGATCCTCCACCACAGCTTGCGTATGGGAAAATTCCTGTGGTCCTTCTCCAGGGAATCCTACCATCACGTCCGTTCCAAAACAGAGGTCTGGAATCAGCTGAAAGGCTGATCCCATGGCTTCTTGATAGTCTCGAAGAGAATATCGCCGATTCATGGCTTGCAACATGCCATCATCACCACTTTGCAAAGGCACATGTAAATATCGACATAACTTGTTGGAGGTGCTCATATACTCTAACAGGCCTTCGGGGATTGTGGTGGGTTCAATTGACGAAATCCGGATGCGTTCCAGGCCCTCAATGGTTTCCAGCCGCTGGATAAGGGACAGGAGATCATTCGCGCCATCTCGATATTGGCCAATATTCACTCCCGTTAGAACGAGTTCTCGATGGCCTTTCTCTACTAATTGTTCTGCCTCTCGGACCGCATCATCCAAAAACCGACTTCGCTCGCGACCCCTGGCAAAGGGAATCAGGCAAAAGGCACACATAAATTGGCACCCATCCTGAATCTTCAAATTCGCACGGGTCGTGGAGTAGTTTCCAACACCTTCCAGCATAAAGTTTTCAGAATCAATCCGCCCATGAAGAATTTTCGGCACAGTGTGTTTTGTGAGTTCGGACAAAGGGGGCATGGTCCGGGGAAGCTGCATCTTAAATTGGTTACCAACAATGAGATCAATGCCTTCAATCTTCCGAAGCACCGCCAACCCCGTCTGCGCATAACAGCCTGTGACTGCCACAAACGCATGCGGCGAATGCCGCAAGACCTGCCGAACAACCCGGCGACAATCCACCTCTGCCCCCTCAGTGACCGTACAAGAATTGACCACCAACACATCCGTTTCTTCCCCAAAGGTCACAGGCACAAATCCTTCCTGCAGAAACCCATCTTTCATGACCGCTGTTTCGGCTTGGTTCAGGCGACACCCTACCGTATAGAACGAGACACGAGGTTTCTGGAAAGTCTTCGAGATCATGGGTAACGGATTATAAAGAAGCCCATTCCCGACAACAAGACAACGACGGGTGGAGTTCCTATTCTCTTTGGAACATGTTAGTATTTTTCTTGATTACTCAATATGTTCAATGCTCACTCCAAGACCTGGGCGAAGGGCTTTGGTGAACACCATTGCCCCGGTAAAACCTTCACCATTCCTTGAACCGCAATCCTAATCTGATACTTTTCATGACCCACCAAGAGCCGAAGGGAATGGCGACAAACGACCGCCATGGTAGCCGCCCAGCCCGGGTACGCCAAGACGCGCCTTTCCTCGGGCAAAGCCGCTGGAAATATAGAGAATGAGACATACAGGGTGGTGTGCGAAGCCTAAAGGGCAAGGAGAAAACAGCTGGCACACGTTTTTCACCTTCCTCCATTACCTTATTATTATAACCTGCAATTGGGATACTTCCCCTCTACTCCTACGGTGGAAACGCCTTTGACCATAACCCCATTTCCACAATCCCCTCACGCCTCCCCTATCTCATGTTAATGCTATGAATGCCGGAATTGGCCAACTTCTCATCGCCCGTTTTATGGGCATTCGCTTACTCCCGGGACAGGTGGTGGCCTTAGCCGCCATAGGGTTAATTCTGCTCGGCGCCAGTTTCCTTATGCTCCCATTTGCCACCCCTCCAGGTGCCCACTTGAGTTTTCTGGATGCGATGTTTACCGCCACTTCCGCCGTTTGTGTGACCGGCCTTATTGTCCTGGATACCCCTCATGAATTCACGGGTTTTGGACAAGGAGTGATTCTCGTTTTGATTCAAATTGGAGGATTGGGATACGCCTTGATGGCGACCTTGATTTTATTGATGCTAGGACGGCGGCTTGGCTTGCGGGACCGTATGATGCTCACCGAAACCATGAGCACCATGGACATGGAAGGCTTAGTCCGGTTTGTGAAAATGGTTACTTTGATCACATTTGCATTGGAAGGGATTGGAGCGGTTCTGCTTACTCTTCGCTTTGCTATTGATGTCCCCTGGGGAACAGCCGTGTATTATGGCGTGTTTCATGCCATTTCAGCCTTTAATAACGCAGGGTTTGCCTTGTTTTCAGATAGCCTGCAAGGCTTCCAAACAGACTGGACAATCAATCTTATTATTACCCCATTGGTCATCTTAGGCAGCATTGGGTTCCTGGTCTTCGAAGATCTGCTGGACAACTTTCGTGGAAGACGATTCCGGCTCTGGACCCACACGAAGCTTGTGATTGTGACGACGGGCATTCTCATCGTCGGTGGCACGTTGGGCATTGCCATGTTGGAGTGGAACAACCCCGCCACGCTTCAGCCCTTATCGGTTGGAGATGCTTTAAAGGTCTCCTATTTTCATACCGTCTCCCGAACAGCGGGATTTACGACTATCGACCTGGGGAACATGCGAGA
>JAZFZJ010000173.1:0-26897 GCA_036443915.1 Nitrospirales bacterium | reverse complement strand
CCACCACCTACGGTGCGGCTCAACACCGGCGATCCGCATTCGGGGCTTTAACTCCGCCTTTGGCCAGGGGACGACAACGATTTTCCCCCCGTCCCCTTGGAACCGTTGTTAAAGAGTTCCCCGCCCTTCTGGACGGGGAGTTCTTTCTAACCTAAAACACCATTGGGATTCAGATTGACGTCATAGTTAGTCATACAGCGCATCTGGTGTAGTGCTGATGAAGACCACCGACCATGGGGAGGGCCCTGATCTTCCCGGTTTCTCCTGATTCCTGCAGGCGTCCTGTCGGCGCCGGTGTCATGGTTTGCCGGATCTGTAAGAAGGAGGGAGTATGGGACAGTAACGGGTTACCCCGGAAGACATTATTGTCCATCTTCTCACGGTTAGCATCGAGTTGATAAAGGATGAGCGAGAAGGGGTACCGGAACTATTTTGCTGTGTTGTGAGCGTGTGGGCCTCCTATTCCCCAACCCGTACCGGGGGGTATGCCCATTGGGGGGTGGGGGTGTTATTTCTGGGCGTGATGAATTAAAAAATGCCGTGTGATGTGATAGGTGATGAAATCAGGTTGCGTTTAGGTTGTAGGGTTGCGGACCGATGACTCTGTTGGGTCTGTTCCTATCTGTCTGGTCTAGGATGGAAGTACGGGAAATAACCGCTATCGCAAAGTGTAAACTACTAGCGTTCTGCCACTTCTAAGCCGAGGGGCGCAGGTTCGAAGTTACCCCTTTACCCTGCACCAAAATTCCTCATCTAGCCCAGTGGGAACCACTCCTTTAATTGTCCTCTGTTTTGTAAAATTGAGGAACCTTCCATCTCGTTGCCTGTGTTGGACTCGGTGCCATCATTTCTTGCCTTGAGGCGCTGACAGCTGAAACGAAAATGTCCTTCAACAACTTCAGGCCAAGTATTGAGATGGGAAGGCGTTAGGGGGAAGGTGGTGCTGATGTGTGTTTGGGAAGATGGTATTACGTCACGAGGAAACTTCCCAATTTTTATAACCTAGCTAGAAACATATGCTGGCAGGCGTGACAACAGCGGTTTAGTTCTATCGGGATGTTCGCACGGGGGAGGGGACTAAACGAACGTCCAACATCCCATTTGGCAGGCGTTTAATCGTTGAACCGTCTCGTGCGGCGTAATATCCAGAATGGATTTCGTGGAATTGACCCTTACGGGCCTGAAGGTGCTTCCAGTTTTGTGGAGTATCGGCGTATTCGCCAGCTTCATAACGGCTCCAAAGGGTTGTACTCATGCATCTCTCCTTTTATTCAATTGAAGAAATATATTCGCCGAAAAACAAAATCTGAAATGGTTTATTCGTCGGAGGTTTCACCGTCTCTCCGTCTTTTGTCGGCCTCCCGGTTGATCTTACTTCTTCGAATGTCCCATGGTCTGCGACAAGACTCTTCTAATCCTAATGAAGGAAAAACTGTTTCCCAACATAAATGGCTGGATCGTTGACGTAAATAGTTCTTTAGGGGGAGCCCTTTTCCCCTTTCAGGTCAAAGGCATTTCAACCAGACTTTAATTGATGGGATTGGTTGTGGGGGACTGTTGGAAAATGCCGCCAGCGGGGTTCTCATTGCTCGGACGGCTCAACGTATTCACCCGTACGCCTCGCCCTCCTCGCTGCTTGCGGCCTGGCTGGACGGCCTTTTTGAACAGTCCCCCCTGCTTCTGCCGCTTGAGGGTTTGTGTCAGAGGTAGGTAACTATCAAGAGATTTTTGAATTATTCAACACTCCCCAAAAGCATGCCCTCGCGCAGGCGCAGGGTCCGCCAGCGGTGTTCTCGGCCTTTTGTCGTGCTCAGGTACTCATCTGTACGCTTCGCGCACCAAAGGCCCTGCGCCCTTGTCCGAGGAAAGGCACGTCTTGGCGTGCATGGGCTGGGCGGGTGAGACAGCGAGCCTTTTTGAACATTCCCTCTTGCTAGTGGTCATCCATGGAATAGGGCAAAGGTAATCGGCATTGAAAGATTTTTGAATTATTCAGCATCCCCTTGTGAGGACCGATTTTCTGTGTCACGAGGTTTTTGTCTATCCCTTCTCCGGAACTGGATGGCTTCCCCTCGCAAATTTAAGGGTAAATTTATCACTCTGTTATGCCGAATAGACATCCAAGGGGCAAATACCAAATGCTCACATTGAAACAACATTTTCGTCAAGATACGAAAGTTTTGGAACTTTCTGGTCGGGTCGATTCTCATTCTAAGGTTGGACTGGAAGTGGCTATTTTGGGCGCCAAAGAAAGTGGGTGCCACCATATAATTGTCAATTTTTCAAATCTGACGTGGATTGATTCGGTGGGACTTGGACAGATATTTCTCTGGTATCATGGGATGAAATCAGAAGGTATTCGTTTGAGTATTGTGTGTTCTCAAGCTCTGGTCAGAGAGTTATTGGAATTGACCAGTCAGCCCGAAGGCATTTCTTTCTATAGGTCCGAGGAAGAGGCTGTTGTTGCCATGGGAGCCTCCATCCAATCCTCAGCTTCCTGACCCCGGTTACTTGCCCTTTCCGCATTTTCCCTAAAATTCACCATTCCATAGATTCTTGATCTGTTGCCAGGAAAAAAAGAGCCCGGAAATTAGGGGACTATTTAAAAAGTCCGCCAGCCGCGTTCTCGAGGCTTTGTCGTCCTTACTTACTTCACGTACGCTCCGGGCGTTAAACCGTCTGCGGCCTTGCCCGAGGAAAGGCATGTCTTAGCGTGCATGGGTTGGGTGGGGGAGACAGCGGGCCAACTTGAACAGTCTCTTTTCTTTCTGTTGGGATAGAGTGGTTGGCAGTCATACCCGAATTTGAGAAATTTTTGAATTATTCAACAACCTCTTTAGGGGTTTTTCACTATCTAGAAATGAGGTTTTCGGGTTTGGACAAGATTTTGATTGCAGGAATAAAAAAATTCCCTGTGGGTCCTATTCTCCCAGGGGAAAAAAGAGAGGAGGGTGCTATCCAAGGCATTGGTTATTTGAATCGCTTATTAAATTCTTTCACGACCTCAGCCGTGAGATCCAACCCGTCACGGTGGTAGATGACAATTTTGAGGGTATTTTCACTGCCTTTATCAATAACGATATCGAACCCGTGACGCTTGGCTATTACACTCGTAGCTTGCTGAATTTTCTTCATATACTCTTGCACAAGTTCTTTTTGTTTTTGCCCCAGTTCGTTTTGAAATTCTTGCCCCCGTTGTTGCCATTCTTGAAATTTTTTGGCAAACCGTTCCTGTTGTTGTTTTAGTTCCTCGGGACTCAATTTGGCTTCGTCAGCCTTTATTTCTGCCTGGAGCTTTTCTAATTCCTTTTGGTCGTTTTTCATGACGTTTTCTCTGGCCTGGGCATGTTCCTTTAAGGTAGCCAAAGCACGACTTCCAGCCTTTGATTTTTCAATAACAGCCTGGGGATCAATGACGCCTACTCGAAAGGACTTCTTTTTGGCCGCAAAGGCCGGATGATAGTCAGAGAAACCCAGAACGCACACGAAGGTGATCATCATGGCACACATTGTCTGTAACAGACCCTTCCAACACATCTTCTTCATGCTTTTCCCTCTAGCGTTTAAAGGATGACCCTCAGTCCGGCCAGGCAGACCGAAGAGATAAGATAACATAGGTAAACTTAGGGAGGGTAACGACGAAGGCCGAGGGTGTCAAGCCTATGCAGCCGGCCAATGATTCACTGTTGTTAATCGTGCTGCTAATATGCCTCCTGAGTTCTGCAGATTTCCAGATGCCTATTTTGCTAATCATATTATGACATTCGAATCTCAACCATTTGAGATCATATGTTTCGGGGATAGTTTGACCCTGGGGTTCCAATCTCCAACAGTCTCCAAACCGAATGTGGAGAGCATTCCCTATGGAATGTATCTGCAAGAATGGTTGGGAGATCGTGGTCGAGTGAACGTTCGTGGCGTGTGTGGTGAAACGACGCACGATATGCGGTTGCGTTTTCATGAGGATGTCCTCGTTCCCCATCCTCACGTGGTGGTTATTCTGGGTGGGACCAATGATTTAGGCTGGGGCATCGCCCCTTCGGAGATCATGGAAAACTTGTCATTCTTTTATTTCCAAGCTAAAGCTGCCGGGATTATGCCCATAGCCGTAACAGTTCCCTCGATTGGGGGTATGGAGGAGCGGGAAGAATGGGACTGGGCCGAGAATTCGGTTGAACCGACATCGGCCATTTCAACAGCTCTCGCCCTACGTTTAACTCTGAATCAGGCTATTCAGGAAATCGGAACACAACATCAGTTCCCAGTGGTCGACCTTTTTGTAGAAACATGTGATCCTGAGACAAAGGTTTTAGCGTCTCGTTACTCTAATGATGGGCTGCACTTAACTACCACTGGTTACAAAAAATTGGCAGCGCTTCTTTGGAATGAAGTCATAGGAGATCTCCTTTGAGGGGGGAATGTGGAACAAACATCACCTAAAGGGTATATTGAATTATTCCCATTCCCCGTGGCTTGCTACGAGGTTACCGTATGAGAACTGTAAACTATTGGTTCGTTGAATACCCCGCTGCTTGTGGCGGGGATCTTTTATTCAGAATTTAGTCCAGAGTTCTCATATTTCCCAGATGCTGCCAAATATCAACCGAATGAGGGAGTGTTCAAAATGGCCCGCTGTCTCACCCGCCTAGCCCGTGCACGCCCAGACGTGCCTTTCCTCCGGCAAGGCCGGAGCCGCTTTGGCGCGCGGAACGTCCAGGGAGTAGGTGAAGCGCAGCAAAGGGGCGAGAACGTCGCTGGCGGACTTTTTTAACCTTCCCCTAAATTTTGCTGAAAGTTCTGTCCCCCCTTCGAGGGGCACCTGTATTACGTGGGCCCACCGGTGCTAATCGGTTGTTCGATTTGGGGATTTTAAGAACTGGTGCTAGATGATGAAGAAGAAGAACCGGTTCCTGATGAAGAAGATCCCGAAGAGGAAGACCCGGACGAACTCGCACCATCAGAGCTAGACCCGGGAGATGTGGATGGGGGTGTGGAACTAGAGGAGCTATCAGAACTGGGTTTACTCTCGGTCTTCGATTCAGAGCCTTTGACTTCGGTGGTTTTTCCTTTGTTTTCTGATTGAGTCGAAGGCTCTTTCAGTTTGTCAGAATAATCAGTCACATACCATCCGGTTCCCTTAAACATGATGGCAGGAGCCGAGATAATTTTATTGACGGGTTGGGCTTCAGGGCAGGAAAACTGATCGCATGTTTTTACTTGCGGGTCTGAGAATTTCTGCTGAAGCTCAAATCGTTTACCACAACTCGTACATTCATATTCATAAATGGGCACGTGTTACCTCCAAAAAAAATGCTAATGCGGGTCTTGTTACACAAGGGACTGTTGAAAAAGTCCGCCGCCGCCGTTCTCGCCCTTTTGCTGCCCTTCACCTACTCCATGGACGTCCCGGGCGTCAAACTGTCTGCGGTCTGGCTGGACGGGCCTTTTTGAACAGTCCCTTTTACACCTGTCGTATTTAGGTGGTTAACAGTCGTCGCCGAATTGAGAAATTTTTGAATTTTTCAACAGCCTTTACTAAATACTTACAATGGGGGTAGAGATAAGTCCAATTTTGGGTGTGTCAAGAGACAAATCTCCACTAATTTAAAGGGTAAAATGAGAATCCTTCGAGAAGAAAGGCACCTTTCATTCTAGTCGGTCGACTGCTTGGGCTAGATGCGCGATGCCTTCCTCAATGACCTCTAAGGGGCCGGTGTACGAAAAACGAAGATGGTTGGAGCTGCCAAAGGGTTCTCCCGGTACACAGGCGACCCGAGATTCTTTGAGGAAATAGTTCGCTAGATCTAATGGGGTCATGAGGATTTTCCCTTGAAAACAGCGGCCAAGGAGTTGGGAAATATTAGGGAAGGCATAAAAGGCCCCTGCAGGCATGGGACATTGAATGCCCTCAATTTGGTTTAAGCCCTGCACTATGGCTTGCCGGCGTACATTCAATTCTTTCACCATGTATTGAATGAAATCATCACCTCCTCGAATGGCCCCTATGGCTGCCTTTTGCGCAATGGAGGTGGGATTCGACGTACTTTGGCCTTGGATATCCCCCATGGCCTTCAGAAGTGGTTCCGGGCCCGCCGCATACCCAATCCGCCATCCAGTCATGGAGTAGGTCTTCGAAACTCCATTGACGATAATGGCGTGATTGGCTATTTGGGGATTAATGGCAGCGATAGAGTGGTGTTGATGGTGGTCGTACACCATTTTTTCGTAAATCTCATCAGAAATAACAAGAAGGTCATGCCGGAGGACAAGCTCGGCTATTCCCTCTAGCGTCTGATGATCATATAAGCTGCCGGTTGGATTACAGGGTGAATTCAAAATAATGGCTTTGGTGCGGTTTGTGATCACTGCATCCAGTGCCTTCAGGTCAATGGCATAGCCCTCAGCCTCCAAAGTAGGAAGAAAGACAGGCTGGGCGTCAGCCATCAGAATTTGCTCCGGATAGGATACCCAGTAGGGTGTGGGGATAATCACTTCATCCCCAGCCTCAAACAACGCCAAAGCCAGATTGAATAACGTGTGTTTGGCCCCACAGGAGACCACAATCTGCGATCGGGTGTAGGCGAGGCCCTGATCACGCTGAAATTTTTCAATGATGGTATCCTTCAGATCATCAATGCCTGTTACTTGCGTATATTTGGTGAATCCGGACTGAATAGCTTCCCGAGCAGCGTCTTTGGCCACGTCTGGGGAATCGAAGGATGGTTCCCCTACGGTAAAGTCAAAGACTCGTTGTCCTTGGGCAACCAGAGATTTGACCGTGGCTGACAATTCCAAGGTGAGAGAGGGGGTAATGCGTGTAGTGCGGGAAGCCAGTTTCATCGTTGAGCGGTTTGTATTTGAGTTTTGAGGCGTTCGGCCACTTCCGGATGGAGAAAATGATGGAGGGGACCACCAACCAGCGCCACTTCTTTTACCATACTGGAAGTAAGATAGGAATATTCCTCACTGGCCATCAAAAACATGGTTTCCAAGGTTTGGTCAAGTTTTCGGTTCAATAGCGCCATTTGAAATTCGTGCTCAAAATCTGAAACCGCCCTAAGTCCGCGAATGATGGCCTGAGCTCCTCGCTGTTGAACATACTTCACCAGTAGTCCATCAAAGGGTTCGACGACCACGTCTTTGATGTCCTGGGTAGCAATTTTGGCCAGTTCCACACGTGTCTTTAAATCGAATAGAGGAGTTTTTCGAGGATTAAGGGCTACGGCAACGATAACCTGCTGGACGAGGCGAAGACTACGTGCAATGACGTCCGTGTGCCCATGGGTAATGGGATCAAAGGTACCAGGATAGATGCCGATGGTCATCGTTTCGAAATCGACGTTGAGTGAGTTTGTGGGTGATAAAATGTCAAGGCCGTATCTCCATACCGAGCCGTTCTGGTAAGCGTCCAACACCCAATAGAAGAAGGTGGAATGACTTTAGAACAATGTTCGTAAATAACCTGTCCATTCGGAGCAACACAGTCGGCTTTCTCTATTTTATTCAAGATTGCTTGACTATGTTCAAGTCGGTAAGGGGGATCAATGAACAGTACGTCAAACGGTTGCCACCTTAACAAAATTGGATTTTGTATAGCGAGGGCAACGTCTTCAATTAAGACACGATTCTGTGAGGAAAGGTGGAACTGGGTCAGAGTCTGTTGAATGGTAGCTGCCGCAGCTGGACTCTGTTCTACAAACAAGACTCGGTCTGCCCCCCGGCTTAAGGCCTCAATCCCCACCGCTCCCGTTCCCGCAAAGAAGTCTCCCAGGCATGCCTGGCGAATCTGAGTCCCAAGAATCGAAAATAAGGCTTCTCGAGCCCGTAGGGACGTGGGACGGATGTCTTTCCCTGGCAAGGTGGGGACTTTCCGACCTTTCAACTGCCCCGCAATGATGCGTACTGAGGAGGAGGCCATGGTCTAGGGGACGTTATCATAGTTCAGGAAATCCCAACAATCTTATTGTGAGATGTTTTGACGGAATGAAAAATCGCTGCGTATAGTGATAGCCATATGGACAAGTCACATGCGAGACAACTGGATAGGAAGTCCCCCCCTTCCAAAAAAGGCATTCCGTCTTGGCCTGACAATGAGAAGCCGAGAGAACTCCTTCTCAAGAATGGCCCAGAAGGGTTAACCGATGCTCAATTGCTTGCCATTCTCCTTCGCATTGGACGGCCTGACTTCTCGGCCGTGGAGGTGGCTATGGATTTACTCGTCCAATTGGACGGATTACGGGGTTTGGCTAATCGAAGCTTGGAAGAACTCTGTGCCGTCCCTGGGGTTGGGCCTGCAAAAGCGGCCCAGGTTCTCGCGGGTATTGAATTAGGAAAGCGTGCGTTGGCCACTCCTCTAACGGCAGGGGTCCGGATCCGGGGCAGCCAAGATATTTTTCAACATTTTTATCCCTTGTTAAGAGATGTCCGCCATGAAGTGTTTAAGGCCGTATTGCTCGATGCCAAACATGGAATCATTCGTGATATCACGGTGTCGGAAGGAAGTTTGACGGTCAGTATCGTTCATCCCCGAGAAGTTTTCAATTTTGCCGTTCGGGAGTCCGCGGCCGCTATCATTTTTGTCCACAATCATCCCAGTGGGGACCCCCATCCGAGTGAGGAGGACCACGTGCTCACCCGACGGTTAATCGCTGCCGGTGATATCTTAGGGATTCGGGTGCTGGACCATATCATTATTGGGGACGGGCGGTATGTGAGTTTTGCGGACGAAGGGTTCTTAGTGACAGAAGCATAGCAACTCGGATATGAGAACTGCTTGGGAAGTCTTTTCTCAATCCTTCCACCGTTCCGCGATCCGACCTTGTCACCTCGGTAGCAACAGCATCCCTTCAGTAGCTTTTGATGAGAATTTCATGGTAGAAATACGTGTTACAGTAGGTGGTTTCTTCATTTTTTGTCCCTCACGCTTTGCTAGTTCTCATCCCAAAGGATAACCCATAGGTATGGCGACGATCTCTCAGCAGGAAGTCGAACATGTGGCTCGACTAGCAAAGTTAGAGCTCGGGGAGCGAGAAAAATCCTTATTTTCGGAGCAACTCAGTCAAATTTTGACCTATGTGGAGCAGTTACAGGACGTGTCGACTGAGGGAATTCCACCGACCGCCTCTGTAGTGGAACAGGAACCGGTGTTGCGGGAGGATATTCCACGAGCAGGGTTGTCTATGGAACGTGCCTTGGACAATGCCCCGGAAGGGAACGAAGGATTTTTTGTTGTTCCTAAAATTATAGGCAAATAGCCAGTTCCGGCGTGATTGAGTACGTTCTCGAAGATCGAAGGAGAGAAGCGAATATGTTTCGACAATTATTACGTTGCAAGATTCACCGGGCAACGGTCACGGGTTCGAGCCTTGAATACGAGGGGAGCTTGACGATTGACGAAGAGCTGATGGATCTAGCGGGAATGTTGCCCTATGAATTGGTCATGGTATCCAATTTGAATAATGGGGAGCGTTTCTCCACCTATGCCCTTCCGGGTAATCGAGGACAAGGGGAGATCATTTTGAATGGGCCCACCGCTCGCAAAGGTGTTGTCGGAGATAAAGTGATTATTTTTTGTTATGAATTTTTTAATGACGACGAAGCCAAACGGCATGCTCCTCAAATTATTCAAGTTGATGATCAGAATAAAAGCCAAGGGACTGGTTCTGTTTGAAAAGGTTGTGTCGGACTGCCATCCCTCAGAGTCCATTGCCTTCTTATGTCGTTATTTAAACTCACGTTAAAAGAACTCCAAGAAAAGTTTACCTGCGGCGAGATTACTGCGGTAGAAATCGTGAAATCGTATATGCTTCGGGTGAGCCAAGTGGAACCAAAAATCAAAGCCTATATCACCCTGAACCCGAAAGATAGGCTGTTGGAGCAAGCTCAAGGGATTGACCTGGAGCTCCAAGCCTGGCGAAAAACGCAGCCCTTGATGGCGATGCCTCTGGGGATTAAAGATAATATTTGTACCGAAGGGATGCGAACGACTTGCGGGTCCCGAATGCTTGAGCACTTTGTCCCCCCGTATGATGCGACGGTGATGACGAGGCTTCGGTCGCACAAATTCCTGATTGTCGGAAAGACCAACTTGGATGAATTTGCCATGGGGTCCTCAACCGAACATTCCGCTTTTGGACCCTCCAGAAATCCCTGGAATCAAAAACACATTCCTGGTGGATCAAGTGGAGGATCCGCTGCCGCTGTTGCCGCGGATGAATGTGTGGCAGCGCTAGGGTCCGATACCGGGGGATCAATTCGTCAGCCAGCGGCCTGTTGTGGGGTGGTTGGATTAAAACCGACGTATGGTCGAGTTTCTCGCTATGGATTAGTCGCGTTTGCATCGTCTCTGGACCAAATCGGCCCCATTACTAAAACCGTTACCGATGCGGCTATCTTGCTGAATGAAATTGCTGGACATGATTCCCTGGATGCTACCTCCGCCAATCGGGACGTACCTGATTTTACCAAATCGGTGAAAAAGAAAGATGTGAAAAAGCTGGCCCTGGGGGTTCCCCAAGAATATTTTGGGGAAGGTCTCGACTCTGAAGTCGCCGAGAAAATTCAAGATGCGATTCAGGTCTTAGAGGAACTTGGCGGAACCATGAAAGAAGTGACGTTACCGTCTACCGAAAGAGCCATTGCCACCTATTATCTTATTGCCCCCGCTGAAGCGAGCTCCAATTTGGCCCGGTATGATGGAGTCAAATATGGGTTTCGGGCCAAAGAGTCAACAGAGCTGGGCGAGATGTATCGAAACACCCGGTCGGAAGGATTTGGTCCTGAAGTAAAACGGCGCATTATGCTAGGAACCTATGCCCTGACAGCAGGCTATTACGAGGCGTATTATGGAAAAGCTCAGGCCGTCCGCACCCTGATCCAACGGGATTTTGATGCGGTGTTTAAGGATGTCGATCTTCTGGTAAGTCCGGTCATGCCAACCCCCGCGTTTCAACTTGGGGAATGGTTAGAAGATCCGTTGCAGATGTATTTATCAGATATTTATACCATTCCCGCGAGTCTGGCCGGGTTGCCCGCTATTTCTGTTCCGTGCGGGTTGAGTAGAATGGGATTGCCAATAGGGTTGCAATTAATCGGGCGCCCGTTTGAGGAAGCGACAGTCTTGCGGGCTGCCTATGCCTATGAACAAGCGACCAACTGGCGAACCAAACGACCGGTCATTCGGTCATGAAAGGATCATGAGGTATGGTGGATTTGGCCGTGATTATCATTGCCGTGGCCTTTGTGGTATTAGTGGGCTATCTGGTTCCTACCATTCTTCAAGTGAAGCGTACCGTGGGACAGTCGGAACGCCTTCTCATTCGGCTGAACCATGAATTACCAGGCTTAATAAAAGATGCGAAAGGGACGAATGAAAATGTGCGCGTGTTAACCGAGCAGGCTCGGGCGGGCATGGAACAAGCGACAGTGTTCCTCAATGCGGTTGGAGATGTCGGGCAGACAGTCACCCAAGTGCATAAGACAGTTCGAGGCAAAGGGGGGGCATTTCTGGTAGGATTTACTAGTTTGCTTGCAGGCTTAAAGGCTGTTAGGTCGACCGTGAAGGAGCGGGTTCATAAAGACAAAGAGCGGGTTCATAAAGACAAAGAGCGGGTTCATAAAGACAAAGAAGGAGGAGTATCCTATGGCGACTAATCACTCTGGAGCATCGGCTGGATCGGTAGCGTTAGCATTTTTGAGTGGGGCGTTGTTGGGGGCAGTCACAGCTATTATGCTAGCTCCTCAACCTGGACGAGAATCACGGGAACGGATGACGGGGTATGCCAGGCGAACAGGGGAGGATCTACGGGAATTCAAAGACCGAGCCACCGATATGGTGGATGAGGTCGTGGGTCGCGGTCGGGAGCTTGTGGAAGAAGTCTCCTGTGCGGTTCGGGAAGCTTTGGAGGCTGGCCGAGATGCCATTCGCCGTGAACGAGAGATGAATTCGCTGGATTAACACACTTCGCATGACACCCAGAGAACCTGACTTGCTATCTTATGGGCTATGAAGTCGTTATTGGAGTTGAGGTCCATGCGCAACTCCAGACTAAGACCAAATTGTTTTGTGGATGTCCAACCTCATTTGGGCTCCCTCCGAACACGCAGGTCTGTCCAACCTGTCTAGGAATGCCTGGAAGCCTACCCGTACTCAATCAACGGGCGGTGGAGATGGCTGTTCGTACCGGATTAGCCCTCAATTGTGACATTCCCCTCACTAATCGGTTTTCCCGCAAAAACTACTTTTATCCCGATCTACCAAAGGGGTATCAAATTTCTCAGTATGATTTGCCCATTTGTGGTCGGGGTTGGTTGGATATCATAGTGAATGGCCAGAGCAAACGTGTTCGTATTTCTCGTGCCCATCTTGAAGAAGATGCGGGAAAAAATATACATGATGAGCGCACAGAGGGTAGCCACGTAGATTTAAACCGGGCCGGAACGCCATTGTTAGAAATCGTGACGGAACCAGACTTGCACTCACCCGATGAAGTGGATGCCTATTTAAAAACCTTGCGGGAGCTGTTGGTTTACTTGGATGTGTGTGATGGGAATATGGAGCAGGGAAGTTTTCGTTGCGAACCGAATGTCTCGCTTCGTCCCCAAGGGCAAGAGGCGCTGGGCACAAAGGTGGAACTGAAAAATATCAATTCCTTTCGCTTTGCGAAAGAGGCACTGGAGTATGAAATCGTTCGTCAAGGTGAGGTCTTGGCAGAAGGCGGAACCATTTATCAGGAGACTCGGTTGTGGGATGTGCCCAAGGGAAAAACGGCAGTCATGCGAAGCAAGGAAGCGGCCCATGACTACCGCTATTTTCCTGACCCCGATTTGTTACCGGTCAAGGTGGATGCCGAGTGGATGGAGGCATTGCGGTGCACTATCCCAGAGTTGCCCGCGGCTCGCCTTCAGCGTTTGGTGAAGCAATATGGTCTGTCCGACTCGGAGGCAAAAATTCTAATTGATTCTAAAGGCTTGGCAGACTATTTCGAGTCGTGTGTGAGAGAATTTCCACATCCCAAAACTGTGTGTAATTGGGTGATGGGAGAATTACTCCGTGAACTCAATACGAGCGGGACAGCTCCTGAAGCCTCTCCTGTGAGTCCTGACCGGATGGTGAAACTCTTACAATTGGTTGAGGCAGGGACCGTCAGTTTAAAGGCTGCACGCGATCTGTTCCCCGAGTTGTACGCCAGTAACACAGACCCGGAACAATTAATCAACGAGAAAGGGCTGATTCAGATTTCTGATGAAGGATCCTTAGGTCAGATTATTGAAGAAGTACTTGCGAAACATTCGGCGCAAGTAGACCAATATCGGGCTGGCAAGGAAACCGTTTTGGGGTTTTTGGTTGGGCAAGTGATGAAGGTTTCACAGGGCAAAGCCAACCCTAGCAAGGTGAATACCCTGCTCAAACGCACACTCAAGCCTTGATCTAAGCATTTTCTCGGAGTACATATAGGGTATATTAATCATAATCAAAAGGAACGACCGTTAACGATGAGTGCGATTCAAGAGATAACGTCCCGCATGATTTTGGATTCTCGCGGAAACCCAACAGTGGAAGTGGATGTGCGATTAACCAGTGGAGTCACCGGTCGTGCGGCTGTTCCCTCGGGAGCGTCTACCGGAACCCGAGAAGCCCTTGAGCTACGTGATGGTGATAAAAAACGATGGATGGGAAAGGGTGTTACCAAAGCGTTGGCAGGGATTCAGAAACACATTCTTCCAGGTCTACGTGGCATGGAGGTTCAGGAACAGGAAGCGGTGGATGCTCGGATCATCCAATTGGATGGCACCAAGGGTAAGACACGGTTAGGAGCCAATGCCACGCTGGGCGTGTCGCTGGCCGTGGCAAAGGCTGCGGCGGAGGAACGAGGCGTCCCCCTCTTTCGCTATCTTGGCGGGATCGCGGCCAGGGAATTGCCGGTTCCGATGATGAATATTATTAATGGTGGGGCCCATGCCGACAACGGTCTGGATATTCAGGAATTTATGATTATGCCGGTCGGGGCGGCGAGCTTTGGTGAAGCGCTTCGTATGGGAACGGAGGTCTTTCATCATCTTAAGGCACTCTTGAAATCGAAAGGGCTCAGTACAGCTGTTGGTGATGAAGGCGGATTTGCTCCGGCGGTACGGTCAAACGAAGAAGCGTTAGATTTCATTTTACAGGCAATTGACCAAGCGAGGTATCAACCAGAGAAAGACATCGTCTTGGCTTTGGATGCCGCATCCAGTGAGTTTTTTAAAAAAAAGGCCTATCACCTTCGAACGGGCTCCTCCCCCAAAAAATCCTCGTTGGACATGGTTGAGTTTTACGCCAATTTAGTAAAAAACTATCCTATTGTCTCGATTGAAGATGGGTTAGATGAAAGCGATTGGAAGGGGTGGAAACAGTTAACTGACCGGCTTGGTGATCATGTGCAACTGGTTGGAGATGATTTATTTGTGACCAATGTAGAATTTTTAGGCCGGGGCATTCGTGAGGGAATTGGCAATGCCATTCTCATCAAAGTCAATCAAATTGGCACCTTAACAGAAACCATTGAAGCCATTCGTATGGCCCAACGAGCAGGATATGGGGTGATCGTTTCTCATCGATCTGGGGAGACTGAAGATACGACTATTTCCGATCTAGCGGTGGGATTAAGTGCAGGACAAATTAAAACAGGGTCCTTGTCTCGCACGGATCGCTTAGCCAAATATAACCAGTTACTGAGAATTGAAGAGACCTTGGGGTCGGCTGCCTTGTATCGCGGTCGAGCGGTTCTTCCCCTGCAGACGAAATCCTAACCGATGCGACCCAATAATAAAAAACGAACGTCAACGGGATTTTGGGGAGATTTGTTTGATCGTCTTCCATTGGTCGGAGCCTTTTTGATCATGAGCGTATTAGTAGGGACCATGTTTTTTAATCCAGATGGATTACCATTGTATTTTCAGGTGCGAGAAAACCAGCTTCATTTGATTGAGCAGATTCGCCAGCTGGAATACATCAATACATCCATGCGAAAAGACATCCTTCGTATTCAGAAGGATCCCCAACGTCTGGAGGAGTTGGCTCGTAATCGGTTGGGCATGGTTCGTCAAGGTGAAACGGTGTATCAATTTGTGGAGTCAGCCCCTTCTACGATTACGGCCAGACCCTAACGGCTCGTTGTTGCTCTTTATTCTTTCCCATTCATCATTTTCCTTCTTGGGTGTGTTGACTTATACGAATTCTCTGTAATTGTGATCTCCTTAGGGGGATCCCCTCTGCATTAAGAGAGTGAGGGACTGTTCAAAAAGGTTCGTCCAGCAGGATCGTTCCCCGAGCCTTATATCCTGCTTTCCCCGGGGCTTTGCCCTTAGGACGGCACACATACATGGGCCTTTGACCCCTCGAAGGGGGAATACCCCCTTCGAGCAACTTCCACGCCGCGTGAAATACTCACTCGGCGTACAAGGCCTTGGCGCCTTGCCATGCAGAGCCTACATGAGAGTAGGTGGCACGACAAAGGGTCGAGAACGCTGCTGGGAGAGACTTTTTCAACATTCCCTTTCATGATAGTCTGGCTGTTCGTCTAGGTAACGATGAAATCTGGTCAACTCACCATCCTTGGCCGCCCCAATGTAGGGAAATCCACTCTTCTGAATGCGTTAGTGCGCGAAAAAGTGGCCATTGTTTCCGATAAGCCTCAGACCACCAGGAACCTTATTTTAGGAGTGGGGCATTATCCAGAAGGCCAACTCATTCTGTTAGATACTCCCGGACTCCATGCGCCGCATCATCGGCTCAATTCACAAATGGTGCAGTCCGCATTGGGCTCATTGATGGAATCTGATGTGGTCTATGTGATGGTGGATAGCCAAGTCAAACCGGGCCCTGGGGATCGGTATGTGGTGGAGCAAGTGACTCAGGCGAATCAGGAGCGCCCATTTCAGGCAGTGTTTTTGTTATTAAATAAAGTTGATACGGTGAACAAGTCCCGTTTGTTGCCACTTATTGATCAATATCGCACATGGTTTTCTTGGACAGAAATCGTCCCTATTGCCGCACAAACTGGGCTGCATGTGCCCCGATTAGTCGAGATGACTTTTAACTGTCTTTCAGAATGCCCGACATTGATGTACGACGATGATTTTTTGACAAATCAGTCTATGCGTCAGATGGCCGGAGAGATGATTCGAGAGAAAGTGCTAGGCCTTACTTATGCTGAATTGCCATATGCCGTGGGTGTGTTTATTGAGGAATTTCAGGAGGAAAAAGGGCTGACCACTATTCGAGCGGTGATTCTTGTAGAAAAAGCTAGTCAAAAAGGGATTGTCATTGGCAAAGGGGGGAGGCGGCTCAAAGAGATAGGTCAACATGCGCGGATCGAGATGGAGCAACTTTTCGGTGTGAAGATCTTCCTACAAATGTGGGTAAAAGTTCAAGAAGGCTGGCGCGATAATCCTCAAGTCTTAACTGAGTTGGGCTATGGATAACAGATGGCCTCAGTCTGGGCGATGGCAGCTGTAAAAGTTTTCAATTCGTATTTCAAGAACTGCTTAACGAATGACTGTCGGGTTAACAAGGAGATGGTAGAGAACCTTGCCTCTTGTCATTCCTGCAGGTTTGTGGCGGGAATCCATTTTTGGAGGGTTTCAGGATGGATACCCGTTAACCACTTGTGGGTATAATGGAGAGGGAACAGCCCGAATGGAGTTCTCGGGTACCGGACGGGAACAAAAACGAGGAATGTTCTATGCCCTTATTAAAAACTCGCGCGGTTATTCTTCGAAGCCTAAGGTGGGGAGATGCCGACCGTATTCTGACATTTTATTCCAAAAATTTTGGAAAAATTCGTGGTGTGGCGCGTGGGGCGCGCCGTATGAAGACCCGCTTTGGGGGTGTTCTCGAGCCATTCGGCATTGTTGATCTCACTCTCTTTCAAAAAACTCCAGACGCGTTAGGGCAGATTAGTCAGATAGACCTGGTCACCAGTTTCAACCCTATTCGTAAGGATTTAGGGGTGATGATAGCAGCTGCCAGAATGGTACGGATGGTTGAGGTCATCACGGTAGATCGTGACCAGAATCAGGAGATGTTTTCGGCCTTAGCTCATGGTCTGGAAATGTTGACTCCGGAAAGCGACTTGGCTCTCCTGACCCTCTTGTTTCAAATTCATGTGCTTGGGCATACCGGCTTTCGACCGCAACTTGACCACTGTGCAGAATGTGGAAAAACGGAGGCTTCGCACACCCCACAGTGGTTTTCCCCTCGTTTAGGGGGAATGGTGTGTAATCCGTGTGGGCAACGGGGCGGGGGACCTGTCCTCTCTCTTTCCAAAGGCAGTGTGGCATTTATTGAACATGCCCGGCGATTGCCTATGGCTCAGCTGTCTCGATTAAAAGCGATAGGGATTGTTCGTATGGAAGTCGAAGAGGCCATTGAGGGCTATTTCCATGCGGTTGTGGGAAAATCGCTTCCCAGATTTGAACAATGGGTTTCTTAATTTACTGACTGACAAGGATGAGAAAACATGACAGCTCAAAATACACTTGAACCGACAGATATGGAATGGTTGGACAAAGGAGTCTTGGGGATGACCTGGAGTGATGGCCATCGCGGCGTATACCCAGTTCGGTATTTGCGCCAACATTGCCCCTGTGCCGCGTGTGTTGATGAATGGACAGGGGAACGACGTGTTAAACCAGAAAGCATTCCGCTTCTCATCCTCTTGCAAGACGTGGAACCGGTTGGGAGATATGCGTTTCGGTTTAAATGGAGCGATGGGCATGACACGGGGCTCTATTCGTTCACATCCCTTCGGAACATGTGCCAATGTGATGAATGTCAGCCCAACAAACCCAAGAGCAAACAACTCCTCTGACCGGATTCATTTTTGCAATCTTTTTTCGTTCCTCATCTTTGCGTCTATTGGGGAGCGATGAAACAGTCTGTCTGCTGTATTTTCACTCCTTTGTCGGGCTCACGTTCCGTTGTGGACCCTCCGCGTGCCACCACGGGGGCTCCCTGTGGGAGGCTGCAAGGAAAAGCTGCGCCCTCGGTAGACGGGCCTTTTTAAATGCACCTTCTCTCCTTGAAGTTTCATGTTTTAGCTATGGCAAGATTTTTAAGCTGTCCAACCTTTCTAGGAAATTGTGGTTTTTAAAGAAAAAATTCCATCTTCCTAGTATAAATACTTATTATAAATGGCATACAGGAAAGGCCCTTGATGTATTTCGCGTCTTTTGTTGAAATAAATTTCGTTCGCATTTGAGAACACACTTGATCTTACACCACGAAGCGGTTTCCAGTATCCTTTCCAAAGGTCGTTAAAGGAGTTACGATGGACGAGAAACGAACGCAGGGTTGGATGGTTTCTGACAACTTACGAAATCCACGAATACATGTGGTTAGGGGTTTGACAAGATTTGAACAGCAGGAACCGCACAAGGTGTTTTTGTGGGATTCGAACGGAATGTATGTTGAATGTGCGTTCCCCAATCCGGTCCATGGACATTTTTTTGGTGGACATAATCTCCTGGGGGTTCGTCTCACTGACATCCTGCCACGAAAGGCTAGCAAAACCCTATCGAATGGAATTGCAGAGGTCTTGAAAAATCAGGAGCATCTGACGGCGGTAGTCAAATTCGAGCGAAATGGGAAACACTATGAAGTCGGCATTCGGTTGTTTCCCCTAGGCGATTTCGTGATGGGGCTAGTCAATGATAGGCTCCTTCAAGAGCCGTCCTCGCTCAAGAATTCTGGGGGGCACATTCGGGGATTCTTAACGAGGGATTCGGGTCTCCCACAATTGAGGAAACGAGAGTGGGCTGTGGCCAGTACCTTTGGTCAAGAATGTTCCAACCCTCTTTTGGCCGATCAGTTTCGTGGTGCTGAAGAAATGGTCAAATTGCATGGTCACATTACCTTGGGACAATTGCAGCATTCTGCCAGAGGTCACCTTGGACATCTCAGATTTGTCGAATTTCTCGATCCGAATCCTTAGGCCTGATCTGCTGGTTCCTTTTCCTTAGACTCAAGCCACATCAGCGTTTAGATCTCCACTAAAGCGATTTTCTCCTAAAAACCATTCAGTATGCCCCTAAGGCCTTTAGGGAAGCTACACTGTTTCCGTACGCATCATTAGCTTCAATCATTACCTTTCGGAGATTCGCTCCGCGGGTAAAGCAATCCACTGCTTGCCTGATTTTCATTTTGTATGAAGAATCCGATAAATTAGAAGAATGCCTCAGGGTCAGGAAACCAAACCAATGGAGTCTGAAAAGCTATGGAGAAGAGAAAATGGTGTGGAGGAGAGTTAGTGAACGAAGGTGTCACCAGAAGAGAGAGAGACCGGTCGGATAGAGGAAAATTGCTCAAGGGCTTGATTGGCTTGTGAGACATAGAAGGCATATTGTGGTTCGGGATAATTTTCCACGATTGATTGAAGTGTCTCACGAGCGGTGATCCAATCGGAAGAGCGTTGTGCAACCTCAGCGAGGTGGATAGAGCAAGAAGCAGCCATGGCCCGTGGGTCAACGGCTAGTCTGGAGTTGCGGGAACTCGTCAATTTTTTTAAAAATTTCGGCAGAGGGATAGGGGAATCATCGATGGAGATTGGTCTTGGGGCCATATGTAAAAGTTTAAGGCTTGCATGCATTTCATGGATATTTGACCCAGCCACGCATTGATTATAGGTATCCCAAAGGCTAATGAAATCATGATTTTCAAGCGCCAACTCGCCAGGACTCTTTGGATTAAACGCCTGACATCCCCAAAGGCTGGTTAAGAAGAGTCCTGTTAGTAAGACCAGGTAGGTATGATTAAGAGATTTTATCATAAATTGCGAGTCACCAACCTGTTTACTTGTTGAAATTAATTATCCGGCGTCTTTATATCGCAAATTCCATACTCGCAATGAACATGAAAAAATCTGCAATATTTGCCTAAAATATTGATAAAAGAAAGGTTGGAATTGGGTTGGTCGTATACTTCACGCCACAGGCTGTGTGGTTTTTGATACACTTTTCTAGCTTGTTCATTTTTCAGGACCAATGGGCAAAGAGTATGTATTTTCCCTTGAATTTTAAAATGAAAGAAATAGTTTAATTTATGGTTCAGCTAACAAGCGTTTGGTTTCCGGGTGAAAGGTATATCCTTTTCCTTGACGAATATTTTGGATTTGAAAAAGTGGATGTAGTTGGCCTGTGGGGTGTAGATAGAGCCCACGCAGTGGGACTGAACGTTGGGCATGGCGAACAAGATGGCAGGGATGAGGTCGGATTGAGGTCAACCATTCAGTTAATTCTTCAGGATTTCCAATAGAGGCAGATAATAACAGAAGGCGGGCTTGGGCGGGGCAGAGAATCAAGGTCTCCTCCCATACCACACCCCGTTCCTGGTCTGCTAGGTACTGGGACTCATCAAGAATCACTACTCCCAACCTATGGAGTCGAATGTCAATTTCACCACTGGCAGCATCATACAGTAAATTTCGTAGAATTTCCGTAGTCATGATTAACAGAGGGGCTTGTGCATTATCGCGGCGATCCCCGGTCAGAATTCCCACCTGATCTGAGCCAAAGAGTTGGGAAAATTCCATAAACTTGGTGTTGGAGAGGGCTTTTAACGGTGAGGTGTAGATCACGGTTTGGTTAAGAGTCATGGCTTGCTTTATGGCTTCAATCGCCACAAACGTTTTGCCACTTCCCGTGGGGGCACTCACGATCACATCCGAATGTGCCACATGCTCCACGGCCTCCGTTTGCCAGGGATCGGGAACGAATGGCATGGGTTCCGGAACCCCAATCCCTTCAAGTATTTGCTGGAGATTAATGGCAGGGGAAGAAGGCTCAAGGGAGGGTTTAGATTTGGAAGAGAATCGTTGGGGGTGAGATGAGGGCAGTCGTGGATGAGACAAAAGGGGTTTTTTGAGGTTTGTGGCAGCCAGGCGTTCCTGGTGACTACGTGTGAGCTGGTTTATGTCTGCCTCAATTTCTATTTTTTTGTCAGTAGGAAAGGCCAAAATCAATTCAATGAGCTGGTGTCTCCCCATCCGAAAATGGCGAGGAATACGACCTCTGGCTAACTTATGCAGATATCTTACCGGTAAATTTTGCAACCCCAATTTAAAATCGTCGTGATTCATCGATGACGGTTCCAAGACTCTTCTATGGGAGTTCCTCCAACACTTCACGTCGCATAGCCACCATGGCCCTATGAGCCGTTTCTGCCAATCCGGGATGCGTCATTTTCAGCCCATGTACCTGAGAGAGAAATTCCAACGTTCTGGCCAAAAGGCGGTAGACATCGCCCTCGGCCATGGACGTAGATCGAACGAGTGAAGCCCACCCGAGTTGAGGATTCGCCACCCATTGTTCGGCCAAAGAGGCCACATCCGAGCGCAACAAGGGTTGGATTTCATAGGGGCTGAGGGAATCCGCTATCTTTCTGACCTGAGTGAGCATCGAAAAGAGACTGGGGGGCAAGCGTCGGTACGACCCTGGACGATCGTCGTCATGAGAAATACTGGCCATCACGCCAGCCAACAATTCCGGAGCTGCTCCAGAAAAGGCGTCCATGCGAATCAATTCAGTGATGAGCAAGGAATGGTTAATGCGAATGAGTCTTGCCCACTCTCCATCGGTCGTGAGCTCGGCCCCGGCCGTTAAATACCCAAATTTGTGGAGTACCTCGACTTTTTGTTGAAACTTGTGCCACAGGCCATCCTGTAAGGCTTGAATAGTTTTGGTCAATTGTTGGGCTTTGAGCCGAAGCTTTGAGGCCTGAGAAAAATCCTTCTTACATGACGCATACGATGGACAAGTCGGACAGGCAAATGGTTCCGTTTCAAATTCCGCAAGGGGCTCTGCTTCCTTTGCTTCCGTGAGAATTGGAACCGTTGGTAAGCGGGAAGGTAATTGGGCGAGTGCTTTTTTAAAATGATGGAGGGTGGAGGGATGGCACCACGGTAAGCTCCGCGAGGGTTGAAACTCCATCACTCGATCGTAAATCTGGTTGACTGCATGAGCCGGACATTCGCCAATGGTCCCCTTGGCACGTAATACAGACAACATGGGCGAGAAGGTTCCGCGGCTTCGATATTGGCGAAGGATGATGGCAGGACCTTTGGGTAGCCCAATGAGACGGCCTGGTGTCAGAAAGGGCAGGCAGGCAATCAAATAGGGTGTGTCATTGTTCACTACTGGCCGCCGATGGGATTTCCGTCGTCGGGAGAGATCGAAGGCTTTCCATTGCGTGACCCAATCGGAGCATTCCCTAGGACCATAGGGGGTCATTTGTTGATGAATGTCATCCAGGTGGGTTTGATGGATAGCTACTCGTTGATTCAGTTGAAATTGTGCAAAGCTTTTAGCCAGGAGTTTTTCAATTTGCTCTAAGGTGTAGCCTTTCAATAAATTCAAAATCATGGGATAGGATATGACAAACTGACTATCAATAGATTCGGGGTAACCTGTGAGCCCTTTGCCGAGCACGTGCATGTCGATATAGGGCGAAGGGGTAATAACCACCAAGCCGACTAAGTCTTTTCCACGCCGCCCTCCACGTCCCGCGAGTTGTTGAATTTCACTTATCGTCAGATCCGTGAAGTCTTGAGATTTACGGACACTGGATTGTGTAATGACGACGGTCCGAGCCGGGAAATCTACACCCGCCGCCAAGGTTGTGGTCGCAAAGACGACATCCAGCAACCCTTGTCGCATCAGTTCTTCAATGGCCATTTTCCAGGAAGGGAGATGTCCTGCATGGTGGGCCGCCACACCGTATTCTTGAACCAAGGGAATTAGCGGATGATTCTCAATGCTGGGGTATTCCTGGGCAAATTGACTGAGAAAGCTGCGAATGGGTCCGGAGCGTTGGGGGGAGAGAGGGGTTGAACCGTATGCAAAAGTATTAATGGCTTCGTCACAGGCTCGACGAGATGTCAAAAAGACAATCGCAGGTGTCAAGCGATGTTGGCGAAGAATGTCGACGAGATCAATCGGTTGAATAGCTGGTGGCATAGACGACTAAATTGTATCAGGAGCTCAGAAGGAAAGACACTAAAGAAAATTATGTGGACGAAACAGAAAAGGACCATGGATATTGAGCATATCAGGGTGTCAATGTAAATAGATTGCGATAACGTACAGTAATCGAAAAAGCCGCAGAAAATTTTTTAAGCTACGTTTCAAAGGGCCGATAAGACTCTGTAAGATTATGGCAATTGAAGTGATTGTACGAGGGAGTCAAGGAGCTACGGTAGTGGATTTTCATGGCCGCCTTGATATGTATTCCCGCTGGCATGTGAAGGCGATTATTAATCAATGTTGTCATACAGAACGTGAACATCTTATTTTGAATTTACAAGGGTTAACGTTTGTGGATAGTGTGGGACTTGGTTTTCTTGTGATGGCTTCCCAACAATTTAAAGAGTTGAATCGGCGGATATCTTGGATCCAACCCCAAGGGTCGGTGGGAGAGGTCCTCCACAGCCTTCAACTCCATGAGCTATTTTCGATTTGTCAGACTGAACAAGACGCCTTATCCTAAGCGTTGCCTGTTATACCTATTTTCAACATTTCCATGATGTCAATGGCTATAAGGAATTCCTTGAATTGTTTTCAGGGGTATGTGGTGGTTAGTCCGGCGGTGTTTTTAGGCTAGAAATCTGCCTTCGGATTTTCCACATTCGTGAGAGCATCCCATAGCCTGTCCCTTTCTGTCCTTCCTCTTTCCATTCCGTTGATAGGTGGAGTTCTCCAATTTCTTGGTTCACGGTAGCCTGTAACGCTGGAGCCTTGGTTAACTGAAGCAGTTGAGTGGGAATGGCGCTCCGGTGGCCTGAAAGCAAGAACGAAATCGTACAACTGAGAAGGAGGTACGGACCACTTGAAATCCCAAATAACTCTAAGCCTAATAAGACAGCTGTAATCGGCGTGTTAATGGCACCTGCCAACAGCCCGGCAAGTCCCAATGCAGCGAAGAGCCTGGGGTCTTGGCCGAGTACCCAGCCCAATGCGGAGCCACTCGTCGCACCCACAAAACAGATGGGCAACACAATGCCTCCGCTGCCACCCACATTCAAAGTCAAGGCGGTGGTCAGAATTTTTCCAAGAAATAACGACCAGGCAATGGGTTCTCCCTGCAGTGCCTGTTGGATCGTGTCTTTCCCCAAACCCAATACTTGCGTGGAAGCCAGCCATCCAATGCCCAAGAGCAACATCCCCCCTACTAGCCCTTGAATAGGAAGAGAGACGGGGAGATAATCAGTCAGGCGTTTCACACCATTTAAGCATTCCACAAAGACTAACGAACACAAACCGAATGCCCCTCCAGCCACAAGGGCGAGCAGCAAGAGGGTGGGATCAAGAATGGGGAAGGAAATCGTGAAAAAATTCATGGGCGGCATACCCAAGAGACTGGCAGTCAAATGTCCAACGATAGCAGCAATAACGGATGGGAACAGGACATGATAGGCTAACGACCCCACAAACAGTGCTTCAATACCAAAAAATGCGCCAGCCAAAGGGGCGCCAAAGATTGAGGCAAACCCTGCACTTAACCCGCAGATAACCAAGGTCTTTCGATCTTGGGAGTCAAATTGAAGGACATCTGCCAGAAGAGAAGAGAGTCCACTTCCAATCTGCACGCAGGGACCGACATTGCCTGCTGATCCTCCGGTGCCGATGGTTAAGACTGTGGCAAAAATTTTAGTGGGAATAACGTGCCAGGAGATTTTTCCCGAGTGGAGATGAATGGCCCGAATAACGCGTTCTATCCCTTGTCCCCCGGCTTCAGGAACGAAGGCTGAAGTGATCCAAGCTGAAAGGCCTAACCCAAGCGGAAGCAACCACAGGGTCCAGGATATCGAAGAAGCCGTGTGGATGACGAGGTCCAATAGAAGAACAAAGCCTGTGCTTGTCGAACCGACCAAGAGGCCGACCCCCATCGCCAGTAGGAGCCATTTCAAGACATGGATGAAGAGGATAAGTTCGTCTGATAACTGACGTGTCATGCGAGGAATATTTCCTTTCCAGGTACCATAGCAATCACTCGACCTTAACGATAGCCCACTGGTGAACCGATTGCGGAGAAAACGACAGAGCGAGAAAGCAGGTTCACTCACCAAATCTGTGCAGTAAAGCAGGTATTCCGTTGACACCTGCTTTGAGCATTGGTAGCGTCGGACAAAGAATCCCAATAAATGGATTTTCTACATTTCTGCCAATCCTCACCACGTTGTTGGTTTCTTACTGACCAACCCCATTTTAGTCGCATGCCCCTAAAAATGAGGTCGCCTCCACGTACATGAAACAGTCACGCTCCTTTATCTACCTCTGTTTGGTCGGACTTTTTTGCTTTATCAGTTATGACATGGTGCGCCGGCCAGCCTTGGCCTTACTGGCTGCTTCCCTTGGTGCCAACCCGTTCACGGTGGGGTTGCTTGTCGCGCTATCCACGATGACGGGCATATTTTTGAAACTGCCCATGGGGTTACTCTCCGACGTGATTAATCGGCAACGGCTCATGGTGTGGGGGGTGTTGGCTTTTGCCCTGCCACCCTTCCTCTATCCCTTTATCACCGATCTGCCTGTGCTAGGAGCCCTCCGATTATTTCACGGATTGGCCACTGCGATATTTACCCCGTTGGCCTTGGCCACTGTGGCTGAATTGTTCCAGCAGCGGCGGGGTGAAGCGTTTGGCTGGTACACTTCTGCCACCCAGGGAGGTGGAGCCCTTGGGCCATTGATTGGCGGAGGGGTCATCTATTTTTGGGGGTTTTCAGAAACCTTTATGCTTGCCGGGCTGTTTGGAAGCATGGCCCTGCTCTTCTTTTTTTTGATTCGCCCCATCCAACCACCCACCGGAAAACCGCAGCTAGCACTGAGGTCTTTGTGGAAGGATATGCAGGAAGGATTTCGACGAGTCTGTCAGATTCGGCCCATTGTGATGACCAGTATCGTGGAGGCTGCAAAGATGGTCGGCAATGGGACGTTGATGGCATTTTTGCCATTGTATGGGTTAAGCATTGGCTTAAATGCGATAGAAATCGGTGTTTTATTTGGAGTGCAGGCGTTTACGTCCTTTGTCGCTAAACCCTTTATGGGGCGAATATCAGATCGGGGAATACGACAACCTTTGATCGTTGGGGGTCTTTGCCTTTGTGGATTGATGGTAATGCTGATTCCACAGATCACCTCGTTTGTCATGCTCCTATTCGTTGCGGGAACGTTTGGGTTTGGAGAGGCAGTGGTGACTTCTTCAACGACCGCCCTCATTGCGGATTTTTCGGAAGGCAAAGATCTGGGTGCCGGTATGGGATTGCGGGGTACGATAATGGACATTGGGCATTCAGGGGGACCCATTTTGGCGGGTGCTCTCATTGCGGTGTTGGGCTATGGGGGAGGGTTTACCTGCATCGGGGTGATCTTGTTATTGGCCGCAGGATATTTTGGTTGGTCGATGATAGGGATACAAAAACCAGCCGTGCTATAAGGGACTGTGGAATCATTCACGATCCTCACGAAACCGGTGCTACGTGAGAACGTGAACAACACTTCCAAACGCAACAGGGCATGTTCTAAAAGGGCCGCCGTCTTACCCGCCCAGCCCATGCACCCCAAGATGCGCCCTTTCTCGGACAAGGCCGCAAACGGATTGGTGCCCGGAACGTACTGGGCAGTACCTGAGGACGACAATGTGTCGAGAACGCCGCTAGCGGACTTTTTCAACATGCCCTATAATCGTGCTACGCAAGGAGTGAAGAGCCATGGAAGAATCCATAGGAACCGGTGATATAATCATTGGGGTACTGGCAGCCCTCGGGGTCGTGGTCTTGCTAGTGGCCTTTGTCTTTGTCGTCAGAAAAATTTTATTAACCAAAGAAGAATGAACCTCAATTCATTAGAGTGTCTAACATGTTCACGGG
>JAZFZJ010000172.1:0-9598 GCA_036443915.1 Nitrospirales bacterium | reverse complement strand
AGGCTTGGCGCTCTTCGCGCCGTGCCCCCTCACGTACTAGCCCGTACGCTCCTGGCGTCAAGTCACGGAAGCCCCCTTGCGGGAGGCGATAGCCAATTCGCGGCCTTGCCCAGGGAAAGGCACGTCTTGATGTGCACGAGCTGGGCGGGTCAGACAGCGAGCTCCCCGCCTCCGCGAGGACAGGCTTTTTGAACATTCCCTCTTCCTTTTGATGTCAGATTTTGTTGTCCCAACGTGTTCGATGTTGAGAAAATTTTTAATTATACAATCGTCCCATTACGGCAGCTCAGCCCAAACAGCCAAGCCAGATCGAAAAACCAGCTTTCGGCCTAACAGGTGGATGACCACCACATTGTCATTTATCTGAACTTCCCGTATAGGATTTCCTAATGGAAGATCTTGAGAAAAAAACCCTCCGGTAAAGGCTGAAAATCCCAAAGCCCGACGGTCAGTCACCAGCACCCCCACATAATCTTCGACAAAATCATCCTTAAATTTTTCTCCAGATCCCCAGGATTCTTTCTTCCACCTCGCCAGGTCACTCTGAAATCCATAGACATTTTCACGACCCTGGACCACCACCATTCTTGGGGTCACCGTCCATTTTAGAATGTGTTCAGCCGTAGACAAATTAACAGAAACCCATCGCTTAAGTCTGGCCGAAAATCCTAGCAATCGTTTTGTTGTGTGGACAAATCCGGTTATTCCTTTGGCCTCGATCGCAAGAATCTCTTCTCCTGCAGCTAGAAATTTCCTCGAAATTCCCTCACTTGAGGTGATACCAAACAATCTTCCCTGACCAGAGGTAATTATGACCTGATCTGATATGATTTCTTGTGTCATCGCCTTGGCTGGCCACAATACCGCCCCCAACCCAACCATCACGACCACCCCCCATGCAACAGGCATAGTATTCACCAAAAAAATGCCTCCGTTAACGATAGTCCCAGGGAACACCTTTTTCGCCGGCCATTATGGGCCCCAAGATCGTTTTCATCAATTGGGTGCCATTATTTTGGCTTCCCCACAATCCCGTGAGGCTGATTAAAAAATCAAATTGGGTTCGATCGGGAAATTGCTGATAATACAGGCCAAAAGAAAAACACCGGCACGGATTTTGATATAACCCTACGACATCCCATTCAGCGGTTTCCCCTGTGTCAAAATTATGGTACCACTTGGTCCCCAGGGTCACCCCCCCCGGTAACCGAATAGCCCCTCCCGCCGTGAGAAAAAGAATTTTGGCACTGGGGGCCAACATTTCGTTAAATGAAACTGGATTCCAAATATCCCCCCGTCGAACTCTTGGGCCAGCTCGTGTGTACCGTTGCCCGAGGGTTACATACCAGTTCTCATGGCCTTTAATAAACGCATCGGTGTTGACTTGTCTGAATTCTTGGTCGTCGTGATTAAAAAATGTATCAACCGTCACATTAAACGCCGAAAGAAACGGTATAGGCCCTAACGGCTTATGAAACTCTCCCCGTGTCCAGATATCGGAAAATCGAGAGGCCAAGGGAGGGGGATCACCCACATGATAACTTTGCGCGAATAACACATCCAGCCAGGTACTAGACTTCCCGCCCGTGCCTTGTTGGCTAATCCGATTTTTCAGGGCATACGTGACCAGACTCTTCTTAATTAAATCATCAACGGCATCGACCTGGACCAACTCAGATTGGTCTGTTGGGGGAACAAATTCATAGATAACACGCGGCTTAATGGAATGGCGAACCCACGTATCCTCGCCCAAGGAAAACCGCCTCGAGAGGTTGGTGAAGGCTTCGCCTGCGACCCAGAACGTTTCTCGATGTTGAACGGATTTTTCGACCTGGCCCCGGGTATAGGCGACTTCCCGAAATTTCGCATGTGGCCGAAACCCCACTATATTCCCTGCGTTTAGCCCCTCAACAGTCAGACCAGGCAAAATATCTACTCGGCTGACATCAAACCCTTCTTTCCGTGAAAAGTTGACAAAGGTGGTATCAGCCGTCAGGGCAAAGGGACTATCCCAAAGACCGGAACTAATAAACTGATGACCAATTTCAGGAAGCCGTTGAAATGTCGTATCCCCCCCCTCGCCTAGTGGTTGGAGATATTGCCCAAACAGATACAGCGCCCCATGATCCAACCGTTGAAGAACGGTCAGAATCGATTCCTGGCTTGGCAAGGCCCGCTGAGCTCCAGAACTGCTAAAATTTTGTAAGACCGTTCGATCAGTTGAATAATTGGCGAGAAGCCGTAAAGACAGATCACGAGAGAATTGTTGAACATGAGCCCCTCGAATTTCTGCTCGACCACGATTTTGGTCCGTATCATAGAGGGACTTGACAAGCCAATTCCCCTTGGCTTGACGACTCCACACATAGTGATATTCTAGATCTCCCCCTGCCCCCCGCTTGGTCAAAATTTGAGGGGCAATGGTTAAGTCATGACTGGGATTAATGGCCCAAAAAAAACCTTGCCGATACTTGAACCCAAATTTATTATCAAGACCGATCGATGGGACTAATAGACCCGTTTTTCGTTCCGCGCCGAGAGGATACTGAAACGTGGGCAGAGGGACCACCGGTACATCGTTAATATTGAACCAGACGGCATTCCCCGACAAACTATCCTCATAGTCCAGATCGATATCATCAAAGGTGAACCTCCAGGCTGGTATCTGACCATCCTTTGCATCACAGTTGGTAAAGGATCCCTCCTTTACCCGGTAATGTGTTTCCGAAAACCGTTGTATTCGTTTTCCTGTGACAAAAGAATTCTGTTCCCGGCCAAAAATCCTTCCAGTGGTCAGCACCCCCGCTTCGGTGTTGAGATTCAGTTGAAGATGTTCTGCCCAAATATCAGCGTTTTTGTCACGCAAATGTACATGCCCAACCGCCGTGAGAATCCCCGTTAACTTCTGAAGCGTCGCTTCATCGGAAGTCAGGCGGACGGAACCTTTAGACACGTCGACTGATCCTGTCGCATGATATTCTTCACGTTCATGATCGTATTCGATTCGGTCTGCATTGATTTCTATGGGAATGCCTCTTTGTTTCTCTTGGTTCGAGTTTGGTGTTGAAGAGCCGGACTCTTCCACAGCCTCAACAGGCCACGGAAGCAACATTCCCATGAGGAAGACACAAGAAAGGACCCGTTGACCATAGACTCTTCCTACTTTGCTCATAGTTGAATGGTCGGGGAAACTGACCGAGAGAAGTGTTTGAGAATCTCCCCGACCAGGAATAAAGAACCGGTCACACAAATGAGGTCAGAGGGATTTGCCATTTCTTTGGCCTTGCCAAGCGCTTCCCAGGAATCTGCGATGTTTAAACAGTGTAGATCTTTCCGATTCACGCCCTTCTTCAAATCATCTACAGACGCTGCACGTGCCATCCTTGTCTGAGTAAGAATAAGGCCATCCATTATGGGTAGTAAGACACTGAGGAATTCTCGATGATTCTTATCGACCATCATCCCCACAACCATAATAAGCCTTCGGCCAGGGCAATCATGAATTTGTGATTGGAGAAAGTCAAATAATACCCGAGCCCCTAAAGGATTGTGCGCGCCATCAAGGATAATGATGGGATCACGCTGAATCAATTCTAACCGCCCTTTCCATCGCACATGTTGCAAGCCTAACTGGATAGCCTCTGGAGAAAGAGGGAAATGATCCTGGACGGCTGATTCCAACAACGCTAGCGCATTTGCAGCATTTTCCATCTGATGTCGTCCTCGCAAACACGTCTGTATCCCCGGGAGCGTCCATTTGGGACCATAATAGGAAAATTCCCTTGAACTGGTTTCGAGAAGAGAAAACTCTAACCCAAAGCGATACAGTGGTGCATGGTATGATCGGGCCTTATTCTCAAAAATTTCCTTTACCCCCTCAGGCATCGGCCCCAACACAATCGGCGCCGGTTGATGAATAATGCCAGCTTTTTCCCGTGCAATCGCTTGGATGGATTGCCCCAGATAGGTTTCATGATCAAGACCTATTCCCGTGATCAATACCCCTAACGGATCCAAGACATTCGTTGCATCAAACCGCCCTCCCATTCCCACTTCCACAATCACGATATCGGCCTGTTGGTCGAGAAAATGCTGAAAGGCCATTGCCGTGGCCAATTCAAAAAAGGTTAAGGAAGACAAAGGATGAGCAGCATGCCGAATACGGTCAGTCAATTCACAGACACAAGCCTCAGAAATATCTTCATCTTGAACTCGAATACGCTCACGGAAATCCATCAAATGCGGCGAGGTATACAGACCTACCCGATAGCCCCCTTCCTGCAGCATCGCAGCCAGCATGGCTGCAGTAGAACCCTTCCCATTGGTTCCAGCTATATGGAGTGTCGCGTACCTTCGATGGGGGTTTTCGAGCCGTTGGAGAATGTCTGTTATGGCTTCAAGTCCAAGTTTTACACCAAAGCGATGAAGGGAAAACAAATACTCGAGAGTGTCTAAATAGGTTGGCACGGGAATGAGAAATTTAAAGAAGAGAAAACTACAGGAAGGAAAATGAGGGGGATTATGATGAAGGCAAGGCTCTTTCCCGCCACCTGAGTAAGGTTGTGATGGACGCGGGTGAGTCCAGCATGGTGATAGGAATCTGGGTTGTTCAAGTTTACCCGGGAGAAGAGGTGGCACCTACCCCACAATGCATGAGCAAGGTCCCTAAGGTGGATTTAAGGATTTTTCGTTCAACAATTTTATCAATCATCCCGTGATCCAATAAAAACTCCGCGCGTTGAAATCCTTCTGGCAGTCGCTGTTTTATCGTTTGCTCAATGACCCGTGGACCGGCAAATCCTATAAGCGCTTTCGGTTCGGCCAAAATAATGTCCCCCAACATGGCAACACTAGCGGTGACCCCCCCAAATGTTGGATCAGTCAATAATACCACAAATGGTAATTGGGCCTCATGCAGACGAGCTAATGCTGAGGACGTTTTGGCCATTTGCATCAGCGACAACGTGCCTTCTTGCATACGAGCGCCACCAGATGTCGTCACCAATAGAAAGGCCATATTTTCGGCCAAGGCCTGATCGACGGCTCGACATATCTTTTCCCCTACCACTGACCCCATACTGCCACCCATAAAGGAAAAATCAAAAATACCGATGGCGAGGGGGATAGTATTGATCCGACAACGACCGGTGAGAATGGCTTCATTTTTTCCTGTTTTGTGTTGCGCGTTGGTGACGCGGGTTGGGTAAGGAAGGGTATCTTCAAAGGACAAGGGATCTCCTGGGACCAGATCAGCATCCCATTCTTGCAAGGATCCCACATCAACAATCAGTTCTAAGCGCTCCTCAACCGACATGGGAAAATGATATTGGCATTTCACACAAACTTTTAAGTTCCGTTCAATTTCCCGCTTAAAAATAATAGCCCGACAGACCGGGCATTTGACCCACATCCCTTCCACAATTTTAAGGGAATGGCCTTTGGAATCGTCATTTTTATTCCGCTTAAACCATCCCATAGGTTAACCCAGCCTCTGTTTCAAAAAATTCCTTGGTCCAATCACACTTATAAGGTTAATCATTGGGGAATACGGAAAAAAGTGGAAGGAATACACTGCACACAAAGGGAATTTTTCGATTCCCCTCTGGGTTCATCAATCAGAAGACCTTAGCATAGGGAAGCACAGCCGGCAATAAATCCTGTTGAAAAATCAAGGGGGAGACGGAAGGAATCAAACGTATCTAACTTGGGAAACCGGACTCATTAAACAATGACCGGAAATCGAGGCTATCCGCCTCTCGCATGCATCTCCAGATGCGGGTCCTGGCGCAATTGATCAATATCAATATACCGACCTCGCCCAGTACTACGTTCAAGTTCTTTTCGTTCTTCTGCACCACGATCTTTTCGAGACTCCCAAACTGATTGAATCATTGAATAGATCTCTTCTCGGAACCGTCCAGCTCGTAGTGGTTTCCGGAGATCAAAACCGGTTTTGGCATACAAACATAAATACCACATCCCATCAGCCGTCAAGCGACTTCGGTCACATGTGGAACAGAACGGCATTGTCGTGGAAGAAATGATCCCAAAAGTCGTTTCATCGGGAAGTCGAAATCGTTGCGCAGGGGCTGAACTGATCTCTCGTACCGGTTCGATGGCCCCATAATATTTACTCATGGCCGCCAAAATTTCATTCCGGGAAAGGACCTTGTCAGCTGACCATTCATTGGCCCCCCCAACATCCATATATTCGATAAACCGCACTTCTCCATTCACCTGTTTGCCAAATTCAATTAATGGAATAAGTTCATCCTCGTTGAACCCTTTCATTGCCACCGTATCCAACTTCAACCCGGTGAACCCAACTTGGCCCACCGAAGCGATCCCTTCCAGCACGGCCCCAAGGGTATCCCGTCTGGTCAAGGCCTTAAAGCGCTCTGGTTTCAAGGTATCCAGGCTCACGGTTATTCGATGCAACCCTGCATCAAATAGAGACTGAGCTTGTTCACCCAACAAGACCCCATTGGTCGTGACCGCAATATCTTGAATGCGAGAATTCTGGCGAATCATCCGAATTAACTTCGCTAAATCTTTCCGCAACAAGGGTTCTCCACCAGTAATTCTAACTTTGTCTACGCCATGGTCCGCAAACAAATCGGTTAACAAAACGATTTCTTCAAAAGTCAGCAATGTTTCCCGAGGCAGCCAGACATACTCTTCCTCGGGCATACAATATTGGCAGCGCAAGTTGCATCGATCCGTCACAGAAACTCGAAGCGCCCGTAATGGCCGACCCCAGGAATCTTTGACGAATTCGGACAACGCATTTGTTTCAGGTACAGGCATTAGGGATGTTCCTCCACCCACACTTCGCCTTCTGGCGTATATTCCATTTTCCAAATTGGCGTGATTTTCTTGAGTTCATCAATACACCATTGACAGGCTTTGAACGCATCAGCACGATGTTCAGCCCCAACAATGATGAGTACAATATTTTCTCCGATTTCAATGGGACCATAGCGATGCAGGACCAAGGCTTCAATAATGTCAAAATCTGCTAAGGCCCGTTCACGAATTTCTTTGAGTTTCTTTTGAGCCATGCCCTCATAATGCTCAAAAGCCATGGCACGCACGTCTCGACCTTTTGAACGATCCCGTGCTGTTCCTAAAAACATCGAAATTCCGCCAATTCGACTAGATTTGGCACGGACTCGTTTCAGCTCTTCATCGATAGAGAAGTTTTCTTGTTGAACCCGAACCAACATTTCTGCTTCTGTTTTAACAGCCATACACCACCTTCCTCGATTATAGTCTCATTACACCCCGCCAGCAAAGGGCGGCAGAAGGGCAATCTCGTCCTCATCGACTAGCGCCGTATCCCAATGAGCAATTTCTTGATTGACCGACACCAATACTTTTTTCTGAAGAAGAAGCTCGCCAAGATCGGGATATTGAGAATGAAGGGACTCCACAAGGTCTTTCACTTGGCATCCGGTCGGCAAAGCCACCTCCAGCTCTTTCCCTCCAGGGACTAATGTTTTTAACATACCGAATAATCTCACCTTCACCATGCGCAAACCTTTGGTCTTTCGTTTAAGGTGTGTAGGGGTTTCAGAAAGCTAGCCGACCACCGGGTTTCGCCTGTAAGTGCCAGACTTGCCGCCAGCTTTGGATTCCAAGAAGACTTGCCCCACCTCTATCCCTTTATCCACGGCTTTGCACATATCATAAATGGTTAAGGCTGCTACACACACGGCTGTCATGGCTTCCATTTCCACTCCAGTATTGCCAGTGGTTTTGACGGTGGCTTGGATGGCAATTGAACATCGACCATGTCTATCTGGTTGGGAATCTTCTGTGAAATCAATATCGACACTCGTGAGAAGCAACGGATGGCACATAGGAATAAGATCAGGAGTACGTTTCGCCCCCATCACTCCGGCCACCTGAGCCACAGCCAACACATCCCCCTTGGCAATCCGTCCATTATGAATCTTCTCAAGCGTTTCTGAGAGAACGAACACCCTGCCCTGGGCCACGGCTATACGCTCGGTAGGACGTTTTTCCGTGACATCCACCATTCGTGCCCGACCTGATTCATTGAAATGCGTGAGATGCCCCATAAACCTCCCGTTTTCCCACCGGAAATCTTCGCAAACTTTAAAATTATAGAGAGGGTTGAAAAACCTCGTCAAGCACTAACCAAGGCCTCGCCCCACTTGACAGTCCCCCTAAACCAGCCTATAAATTTACCAGTCCCCGAATTCATAGAGAAAATTGCACCTCATGTCCCAATCAACAAACCCCAAGGTTCCCCTCGCCAATAAAAAATTGGGCTTGCTGCTTTCTACTGATCCCGATCACCCCAACGCCGCCACTGTTTACCAGCTCTCCAAAACTGCCTTGGCTAATGGGGTAGATACCTACCTCTATCTCATCGATGATGGGGTGAAAAACCTCCAAGATCCGCGTTTTCCCCAATTGGCCGCAGAAGGCCTCAAGCTCTTTGTCTGCGCTTATGGCTGCCAACAACATCACATCTCAACCGATGGGTATGGAAAAGAAGTGACCTTTTGTGGACTGGTCATTTTATCCAACATTATTGATGGGTGTGACCGATTTCTGGCTTTCAACTAATCCCTCCCCTTTCTTCTTCTTTGTGTCTGTGTCCCTAATTTAAAAAACTCCCGCACAAAGAACTCCCAGGATGATGGCACAAGTCATCTTCATGATTAATCTATCGACCACCCAAATCATGTCTAAACCAGGGCAGACGATGAAGGAGACTGAAACGAAAAAAGGGGGGGGGAGGTTGGCCGCCTTCCCGCACGGCCGAGAGGCGGGCTCCTTCGTACTCACGGCGAGCATTATCTGAGGGTAGCGAGTTTCACAGCCGCCAAATTGGGCCAGCCAGCTAGGGAAACGGTAGAGCTACGAGGGGGTGGGAATGGTTTTGAGTCTTTTGGCCGAAAACAAAGGACTTGGCCAGCTTGGACGAAGTCCTGGAGCTTTGGGATTAAGCGGGATCCTCAATCCTGCGCAAACCTTTGAATGAATCCACAAGAAGTTTTTGAAACGAAAGATTACAAAAACCACCTGTTATTTTTATTGAAGTTTTAAAGGAATGAGAGAAAGGGCCTTTTTACAGCGAATGAATTTCGGCATGAGAGCGCTAGTCTTTCCCCTTAGTAGGAACTCGCAAACTAAGGGGCATGATTCCAATATTAGGCAATTAAGAATTCTGAATTCCAAAAAATTACGATATTGTGAAAAAGAAAAATTTTGTATCTGTTTCTCACCAGAGGCAGGACATTTGGAGGAGACAATTATTTCCACTACCTTACGAGTGTCTAGCTCAGAATAATAATTTCAAAATCTGGTCAGCCGATTCAGCGGAATCTTTTCCATAGACCCACTATAGTACTTTACCTTCCGGATAAGTCTTCACCCTCACCCCTGCCCTTTCGATCCTCTTCGGAACGAAGCCCTCAAGGGCGATGGAGTTTTGAATTGTCTTAGTTGAAAGTTAAAAAACTATTGATCTTCCCCTGTGATACCGGACACCGAGTTAAGAATCATATAATGATTCGAAGCGAGGTGGAAAATGAAACGAACACGCAGGCATCACAGTCAGGAA
>JAZFZJ010000171.1:0-2039 GCA_036443915.1 Nitrospirales bacterium | reverse complement strand
AAGTTTCGGAAAGGCGAAACTGCATGGCCAGAATTCAGCCACGCCACGCCAAACGACACCACGAGCCCAAGACCCAGATGGTAGGGGTTATACTTTCCGGACAATATGATCCAAATGATAAAAAACGCGGAGGTTTTGAGGAACAGGCCTTTATAGGATCTCAGCATCATGATGTTTCTTGAATCTCGCAAGAATATTTCAGAGGTACATTCATTCGTTCAAAAAAAAGCCAACCGGACGCTTCGAATATGCATTCGAACAGCTTCTGGTTGGCTTGTACTGTCACCAGCCTCTTCGACAGGAAGAACTCGTGACCCTACTGCCGTGCAAGTTGTGTGAATCTCAGAATCTGATGGCACCCGTTATTATTTTTTCTCAAAAAATAAAAAGAGGTGTCACCCGTTTCCCCAATTCATTGGATTTTATACCAGGTCGCCTTCCGTTCATCAACGGTTTTTTGATAAATGAGACGACCTAGGGAATCCTCGCACTTAAAAATCCACCTGTAAACTTCACTGCGCTTTCTTTACATATAAATTTTCTTATGATGATTTGCGGCCTTACATTAAATAGGCTGTAATACGTTTATCAACCAAAACAACAAGCTATTCATTTCATTGAAACACCGGTTCCCAGGTGGCATCAGAATTATATCGATGAAACGTAAACGTGTTCGGATCTAAGGCAATCAGATTGAGCCATTGGTTATGGAAGAGCTGTTGAAGGATCGCATGTTTTTGAATGATAGATGAGATGACACTCGGCACTGCTTCAATGATGGACAGCAGTCGCATGGGTTCATGATAGTGAATGTCCCCATTGTTGACCGTTTGCAAGGGAAATCCCATTTGCAAATCACTTTGACTTCCTAACATCACACCAACGCCGCCCACCACATTGTGCAGAACCTTACTCCCACTGCCATAGACCCATGGGTCAACCGCCGAGAAATAATAGCCCAGATTAATCCACTCTCCGACGATTAATGGAGCCGTCATAATCTTTTCGAGGATGGCACCTTGGGGATCGGCAATCGGATCATAGGAATGTAAAAAGACACGGCCGCCCAAATACAAGCCTTTGGTCAGCTTTCGTCTTCCAATTAAAAAGGCGGCATTTCCTGCCAGTCCCCATTCCGGACGAGGGTTGGCCCAATCGCAGCTACGTTCCTCCACATGAGCAAAGGCCTTTTCTGGAGAAATCTCTGTCGGAGCGCTTGGGATGCGACGGCACCGTTCCAGAGCCTGATTGGCTCCGGCTTCTTCGAGATCCTTGCTCAACACCTGTAAATCCTCTCTATGAGTTTCGGGAAATACTTCCAGGTCGTAAAACGTGACCCGATCAGTGGTGGTATTGTGCTTGCCCGGAAGAAACCAGGTGTCATCAGGAATGTGTAATCCCTTCCCTTTGAGGATGCGACGAACTTCCGGCTCGTTGGCCATTGCGGCAAAGACGCGTGCGTTCGCATCCCCTGGAGCTCCACCGCACGCGCCACAATCCAATGCTCCAAAATAGGGATTGTTGTCCGTCTCACTGCCATGCCCACAGAGACAGACTAAACGCGCGTAATTTTGTGTGAGCCCCATCCCACGAAGTCCGTTTTCTATAAAGGTCACGCGTTCTGTCAGAGAGAAACCCTGTGCAAGCCCAGCAGGAATCCCTTCAGTATTCACGTCTCCGACTTGTGGGTTTTGAGGATCGGAAGGTGCCGAAACCGAGACCTGTGTTGAAACCGTATGCGTAAACCAACGATCGATGGTTGATGTAATCGCGTGAAAGGGTTTTTGAAGCAGTGTTTTGCCAACCAGACCTAAACTAAAGAAGAACCCCAGCACATCAATCACCATCATCGAGCCAATCGGGTTATGCTTTAAATCGTGAAAGAGATGATTCCCCAATTGGTGCCAGCGAGTGCCGGAAGAATATTTTTTCAATGCCTGTTCTTCTCCCAGTCGAGGCACTTCTGTGACCGCATGGTTAGGTGAAAGTAACACAGGGCATAAGGCTAAACGTTGGTCACTATCAAAGGCTTGATGACT
>JAZFZJ010000170.1:0-2604 GCA_036443915.1 Nitrospirales bacterium | reverse complement strand
CATTGGCATTGTAAGCCATTGAAAAACATGAATTATCAATTAGATTAGGAGGGCGATGTCGAAGGAAGGGTGTTAAACTAATGAACAAGTCCCCCTAATCCCTGGACTTTCCTCCAAAACGGCGTTGAATTCGGCAGCATTAAGTGGTTATGGCTACTTTTGTACTGTTGAAGAAAAGGGTATGGGCGGTATTGTCAACTGAAGCCCAATTTTGTTCCTCTATGCATGGAGCCTGTAAACTGATTCCTGATGAATCAATGGATTATAACCAGGTGAATGGTCTGTGCAGCATTCAATTTTCGTTAAGGTGACCATACCTGCAGAGATAATGAAAAAGAGAAGCCTCCAGTCCCAGCCAGCAGGGCAGGGTCTTGGAGCCGAGATTTTACGGACTGGTTTTTGGAGAAAAGGACTTTGAGAGATGAGATTGTATGGTGTCATACAGTGGAGTGCCAGGAACCAGTGTAATACTAGGAAAGCCTGAGGCGATGGCTTGGTGAACGGCAAGGCGAGCCACACGCATGCTGGGAATCGTTTCAGAGGGAAAGCTCTTTTGAAGAGTGGCAAAGGTCGTGGATGGGATTTTGACCGAAAAGAGGTCGTCTTCCGGAGAGAAAAAAATGAAGCATTCCATATTGGAATGCGCATCTCGATAGGTCAGTTTAAAGTTGATGTTCTGGGGTTGGGTTGAGTGATCTTCGGGGGCAAACTGTTGAAACATGTTCTCCACGGTGTCCAATGTAATACCAGAGGGAATTCCTGGCACCCAGTCGGGTATGTTCGATAGGGCTCGGTGACAATACCCGTCCGGGGTCTGCGCCACCCTCCAGGTGACGCCTTCAATAAAAAACGAGAGAATCCTTAAAGGCATAAAAGGTGTTTGGGAGAAGAGGGAGGTGAATGGACAATCTGCAAAGGACTGACAACTGAAATTTCAAGGGTAAGCATAACTGGAAGTGGGAACCCTTTCAAATGGGGTAGATTGCCTGGATGAAAGTTCCAAGGATTTTCCTCTTGGGCGAGTCAAGAGGCTGGTCTGAAATGGCCCGTTGAATAATTAAACATTTTCTCAAAATCGAACACGTTTGGAAAACAATATCGGACATCAAAAGTCAGAGGGAATGTTCAAAAAAGCTCGCTGTCTCACCCGCCCAGAGCTTGGGCACGCCAAGACGTGCTTTTCCTCGGGCAAGGTCGTAGACGGTTTGACGCCCGGAGTGTACAGGCCAGTACGTGAGGACGGTAAATCGTCGAGAACGCCGCTGGCGGCTGTTTTCAACGTTCCCAGAAATGGTTTAGATGGCATGTGGGTTCCCGTCCTGGATTCTACAGAATTGTGGACATTCCCCCCCCCGAAATTTTTGAATCAAGGGGGATGCCATAGAACAGTTATACTAAATATGGTATGATTTCTGTTAAAATGCCACTATATATGTAAAAGTGAAAAGTCTTTCTGAGTCACCGTCTGAGTTTAGCCTCTGCCATTTCAACAGGGGACTTCAGAGTACATCCTCCCGTTCTCTACGACTGATATTTTTTAGGGCCAGATTCTTCACAAATCTTTCATCTGGGAGAATTCAGATACCCAATCTCAATAGGGCATTGTAATGATGGCTCCGCCAGATAACGGTGTGGTCGAAGGGAGAAGTCCTATGGAATACACATGCATGCAATGGGTGAATCGTGTGATCGTCATCGTTGTGGTTTTCTGTGTGGTGCAGGGGTGTGCGAGCACTGGGAGGGGGGCTAAAACTTTTGTGGGAGAAGGGTTTCAGACTTCCTTGCCGAACGCTGGAACTCGAGTTGTCGTGTGGGGAAACCATTCCGGGGCAGTGAATCAAACATTACGTTGGTTGAATGACCATCAATTACTTGTGGTAGATCGCTGGGTTGAAAAAGAATTGACAGATTCGGGAGTGGCTCCCCCAACGGGATCGGAACACCATTCCAAAATCCTGTCAGTGGCCCATGAGGTTGGTGCGCCGTTGGTAGTCTTTGTGCAAATCAATGATAATCAGTTGGACCGAAAGTTTGATCTCATGAGTTTTGATGATCAACCTATGAAGATAATTGGCGTTGAAATTCGAGGTATGAATGCAAAAACGGGGGCTGTTGTATTTGGTGGGAAGTCCTGGAATTCTGAACCGATCATGGCATCTGAACAGGTCATCAGAACTCTGACTGCATTGGCCCTTCAAAAGGCCTGGAACGCATCCAAAACACCTCTTCCCCCTCAGCCAGAAGTAAACCAAGAAAAGGTCAAAAGAGAGCGGGTAACAGTCCACATGCCATCAATATCCCAAGGGATCGTTACCGGTGCTCCTGTATCACAATCGGGACCCGGTAAACTGGCTGCGACTCCTCAAGAACAGGGCACGGTCCTTCTCCCCTCGACGACCAAGGAGAATTCTGCCGAACCTGCTGTTTCCCGCCTCGAGCCTGTTGAAACTACGGAAAATTCCGAAGACTCTTCCTTCGGGCTTCACATTGCCAGTGGGGCATTGTCGATTCTCTATACCCCTATTAAACTTGTGTATGCTGGACTCGGGGGTTTAATGGGAGGAATGGCGTATATGGTGACAGGAGGTAATGAACAGGTCACTC
>JAZFZJ010000169.1:0-3558 GCA_036443915.1 Nitrospirales bacterium | reverse complement strand
CAAACTTCGTTCTTCTAGATATCCGGCGCGGCTACCCCGGTGGCGACTGGTCGATGTTCGGCGGGATCAAACTTAGAAGTTTCGGTGGGATACTTGAGTTCATCGCAAGAGGGATCAGCAAAAGCCCCGAATATGACGTCGCCAAGGACCCGCGCACCATGGGGCTGGCCGAGAATCCGCGGAGCACACTGGAAATTCAGGTGACGGACTCACCTCCGGATGGTGACAAGCCATGGGTAAACTTTAGAGGGCGTTACTACTCGGTAGGGGATACCGAGTGGGACCGCGAAGCCTTTATTCTCATAACTATAATGTACCAGACAACCGTCACAGACGTTAGAGGTGTTGGCATACCCATCACAATCAGCAAGTGAAGCTCCCTGCGCTCCCCTGCGGGGCTTCCTGGTACGGATGGCGGAACTCTCCGTAGCCTTTAGCCCTCCTTCGCTAAAGCTTCGTTGGCGGGGTCTTGAAGGGGTCAGACCGAATTGTTTGCATCCATGCTTAGGGTTAAATCTTGAAATCGGGGAAGCAGGGGAGTTCTCAGCCCAGCAGATACACTGTGAGGACCTTAGCTCCCGACAGCCATAATGGGATTATGCAGACCAGTATATGTCGCAAACAATCGGTTCCTGTAAATCTTGACAAGTGCTGGGAAAGCGGAGAGAATCGCTGCAGTCGTTGGAAATATCGAGACCGAATTATGCTGGTCAGCATACTCAATAGTCATGCCTGACGTAACCAACAAAACTGAAGGAAGATAACGTTGTATGACCTTTAAGAATATCTTTATCTCTATTATTTTTGCCACGGCTATGGTGGTGGCAGCCTTCTTGATTCATCGTGCGCGCCCTGAAGTAGAACTAGCGCAACCGGGTCCCGAATATGTACGAGCAACAGGAAAATGCGCAGTGTGTCATCGTCGCGAGACATCTGCAATAGTCCATCAATATTCAATGAGCAAACATGCAAGGCAGAATGTAACTTGCTTCGAGTGTCACCGGGCCCAAAAAGGCCAGGAAACATTCAATCATAAAGGGTTTACTCTCGGCAGGAAGCTGACGGCTTTGAATTGTAGTCAATGCCATTCTACTGAATACGACCAATTTCTGAGGAGTCGACATGGTGCCCCTGCGTGGGCCGCCGTTACTGGATCGAAAGGATTCACTGCTGAACAGATAGCATACGCTGAAAAATACCATCCTGGATCGATCATGCGTCCCGCCAACAAACTCGCCATTGCCGAAGGCGAAGGTGTCATGGAAAAAGGATGCATGGCATGCCATTCCGTAGGGAAGCCCAATGTGGATGGTAGTATAGGAACATGTACAGCCTGTCATGCCAGGCACTCAACTTCAGTTGCTTTGGCGCGGCAGCCGGAAACCTGTGGGCAATGCCATATGGGGCCAGATCATTCACAGTTGGAAATTTTTAACGAATCGAAACATGGTGTTCTCTTTGCGTTACAGAGAAAGCATTTAAATCTAAAGGCTTCTCCCAAGAAATTAACCACCAGAGATATGCCTGTCCCGACATGTGCCACATGCCACATGAGTGGTCTTGAAGGTATGAATGTAACCCATGATGTGACAGAACGGCTTTCGTGGTGGCTCTTTTCAGCGGTGTCAAAAAAGCGGCCGAATTATAATCTGGGACAGGAGGCTATGAAGAATACATGCCTTAAATGTCATGCGAAATCACAAGTCGAAGAATTTTATCGCGAGGCTGAGGTTGTTGTACACTCTACAAACGAAAAGGTTCAGAAATCACTGGATCTAATCGCCGACCTGCGTAAGGAAGGTCTTCTTACTCCTGAGCCGTTTGATGAGCCCATTGAATTTATCGCCTTTGACCTCTGGCATTACTATGGCCGGACTGCAAAACACGGTGCGTTTATGGGGGGTGCAGATTTTGTCCAATGGCATGGGAATTATGAATTGCTTCTCAAAATGGTTGAAATGGAAGAAATGGCCAAAAAACTGAGAAGCCAATCCACATCGGAGAGGAAGTAAGTGAGTAAGTGGACTCGCCGTGGACCTCTGATTATTGAAATCTTCGTTGTGGTTAATTTGAGCTTCCTGGCTCTGGATATCTTTATCGCTCATTCGGCCAACGCGTTTTCCCATGCTGCGGAATGGATCCCTTTCTATTTTTCAATCAGCGCACCCTTTCTATTGGTCCTTGAATTGGGATGGAATTGGCATAGAAACCAACAGCGCCATCGGTTGATTGGATTCTTAGTTGGGGCCTGTTCCTCTGTCGTTGGGATCGCTGGATTGCTATGGCATTTGCATGGTAGCTTTTTCGAGTATCAAACTATAAAAAGTCTGGTGTACACGGCACCATTTATCGCACCTTTGGCCTATACGGGCCTGGGTTGCTTGCTCATTATGAATCGCATGGTAAAACAAGATGAGATGGAGTGGAGTCAGTGGTTGATCTTCTTCGGACTTGCGGGATTTTTTGGTAATTTTGTACTCGCATTGTGTGATCACGCTCAGAACGGATTTTTTCTTTTAACAGAATGGATACCAGTTATAAGCAGTGCTGTCGCCGTTAGTTTCTTAGGAACAGCCTTAGTAAGAAAATGTTCTTATCGTTTTTTCGAGCTTTGTATGGCTATAATGGTCGTACAAGTGTTTGTTGGCGTACTTGGTTTCTATTTCCATGGAATCTCAGTGACCAGAGGGCTGTCATCCAGTTTTTTTGAAAATCTTATTTACACCGCCCCTGTTTTTGCGCCGCTCTTGTTTGTTAATTTGGCTTTTCTCTCCGGCTTAGGACTCCTGGGCGTACGCTACAACCAAATTCAATACGGTGAATTATCCGGAGTGGCATAACACGAGCTATGCCGGTCGGCCATAATGGTAAAGGAAATGAAACTAAGGTGCATTACTTCGATTCCTGCGAGGGTGCTCTAGGCAGATAAATGGGTGAAAATCGTTCGAATTTCTGAATCTGACTCCCCTCTCACTCCAGCCACTTCTCAGGCAAAGGTCCTTTAATCATGACCTACAATTTGCTCAATATCTTGAGTAAATTTACTCAAGATATTGGCTAATTTGTCAACCTAACCCTTTCTCTTTAAACAACCCCAGCTTCGAGACTCCGGTCTTTCTAAAAACTAGTAAATTTTTTTGCAAAAACTAGTAATTTTACGAGTAGCCAAGTCCAGTCATCATAAGATACAAATACGCACTTATAAGAAAATGAGAAAATACTTGGATTTTACCTAAATCAAGGGAACCCCCCCAAAAAAAGGAGATTGAACATGAATAGGAAATTTAACGCGCTGGGCCTTCTGGTCGCCTTTTTTCTCTTATTGATGACGGCGGCCTGCGCAGAGGCCCAACAACAGAAGAAGCCCAACATCCTGGTCATCTGGGGTGATGATATTGGCCAGTCAAATATTAGCCAATACACCCATGGAATAATGGGCTACAAGACACCCAGTATCGACCGTATTGCCAAAGAAGGCATGACCTTCACCGACTATTATGGTGAACAGTCCTGCACAGCCGGCCGCTCGTCCTTCATTATGGGGCAAAGCGTATTCCG
>JAZFZJ010000168.1:0-2266 GCA_036443915.1 Nitrospirales bacterium | reverse complement strand
GGTCTTGTTATGCCGAAAAAGGAATATTCTTGGTATTCATAAAAAGGTTCCTGACACCATTTACTGACACCATTTACTAGCTAGTTTCCCAACCATTATTCAGAAATTCAAATCGCATGGCCGAGTCAGCAATAGATAAATCTAACCACCAAGAACTCGCGTTTTTTTCATACGGATTTCGTCCGTTTTTTCTTGGTGCTGCCCTTTTTGCTGGCGTAGCCGTCCCTGCATGGATCCTGATTCTTGTTGGAGCGGGCGACTCCACATTTTTCTACGCCCCGCGAGATTGGCATGTGCATGAGATGGTCTTCGGGTTCCTTCCCGCTGTGATCACCGGCTTCTTGCTGACGGCTATCCCCAACTGGACTGAACGTTCTCCAATCAAGGGGATTCCATTGATGCTGGTGTTTGGCTTGTGGGTGGCCGGACGCGTCGTTATCGCCATCCCTTGGTTCCCGCCCCTTCCTTCGGCCATTGTGGACGGAGCATTTCTTGTCGTGGTGGCCGGGATTGTTTGGCGAGAAATTGCTGCCGGGAAGGCTTGGGATCGCTTGCCAATGGGAGTTCTGATCAGTCTTTATGCCGGTGCCAACATTCTCTTTCATGTTTTGGGTCAGAATGACGGGGCATCGGATCTGGCCGTGCGGCTGGCTCTTGCCCTTGTCATGGTGTTGCTTACGCTTATCGGTGGCCGCATTACTCCCAGCTTTACCGGCGACTTTTTGGTGGAAGAGGGTAAAAGTCAACAACCTCCGTCTTTTTCAAAAGTGGATGGGCTGTCCATCGTCCTGGTGGGAATCGCCGCGGTAGCCTGGGTTGTTCAGCCACAAGCCATGGCTACCGGTTTGACCTTCGTGGTGGCAGGGTTGGCAAATGTGTTTCGCCTGGTACGTTGGTACGGGTGGCTTACCTGGCGTGAGCCGCTCGTGTTGATTCTGCATCTAGGGTATGGATGGTTGGGTATGTCGATGCTGATCCTAGGAGGAGCGATTGGTGGATTTAGTATGGCAACAGAGGACGCAATTCACGCGCTCACAACGGGCGCCGTAGGCGTGATGACATTGGCGGTGATGACCCGCGCGAGCCTGGGTCATACCGGAAGAATAAAGCACGCCGGCCCGATGACTGTGTTGATTTATATTCTGGTTAACCTGGGTGCGTTGCTGCGAGTATTCGGCTCGTACACTGACCTTCCCACGAATATCGTGCTGAGCTTGGCCACCGTTAGTTGGAGTGGCGCCTATATTCTGTTCGCCGTGGTCTACGGGCCGATCCTCAGTCGTCCAAGCCTTGACGAGTAACGGTCTTCGAGACCAGGGATGCCAAGTGCGAAGTACAAACGGAAAAGGAGATAATCAAAGCGAAAAACTACAATTGATTTTTTTTGGCAATAGGCCGAAGGAAAGCCTATCGATCTAGAGGAGAAGCCGAACATTTCAACATCAAACCCAGAGTCTTTCCATCTGATAGCCATACATGGAAATACAGAAATCTTGGGGAAATAAAAAATGACTTTGTTAGAGGGGTATTTCTCTTGGAAGCGAGAGGTCCTGATACGAGAGGATACGTTGCCGGCCTTCTTTGCCCATTTGAATGATCATCTCGATGGGGGTCCCTTTTGAGATGTGTTCGAGTTTCTCAAATTGAGCAGGATTGTCTGGATAGACTAATAAAGTCGAATCGCCTGGCACCAATTTCCAGCCTGTTTCGAACAAGGGGCCATCGTCGGATCGTTGTTCCCAATTTAACCAGATTGTTTGTTCCGCTTTGTCAATGTATCGGAGGGTTCCGCGGATGCCGGTAGGATCCTGAAAGTTGAGGATTCCCGTTAGGAAGGTATCCAGAGGGTGAGGTTCAGTTTCGAGGGCATGGGCAGGAAAGGCAGCAACCATGATCCCAAGAAGGAGCACAGTTCCCAAGCACATTGGACCCCAAGACGCGAAAAACCCGTATGAGGTCTTTCCTTCCTGACATGGTTTAAACATGATTATCTCATCCGGTCGTTGGTTGTATACCCGCTTTTGTAATTATACCAAGGAATGGAATGGGTCTTCATCCCGGTTTACTATCGGATTACACCTCATGGGTGGAGTCGGGCTGAGGAACCTCCACTTCCATGCCAGGAAATTCATCGCGAAGGGTCATGGCGAATGCGAGGGATTGTCGTTCTTCGCCATGACCCACGAACACTTTCCGAGGGTGTGGGGAAATCGATCGAACATAGGCGAGTAAGTCGTTGCGATCGGCATGAGCGGAAAACCCGTTG
>JAZFZJ010000167.1:0-14561 GCA_036443915.1 Nitrospirales bacterium | reverse complement strand
TGAAATATTTAACATGCTTGAAGATTATTTCTTTGAAATACCGTCCATAAAACATGACCACATTTTCAATAGGCAGTCCACTGCGACGATCACGTCGAAACTTTCGTCTGAATAGACCACTGTCCATAGGATGTACGTTTTCAATCCTGGCCGAACAGTAAAAGGTTAACATCATCCATTTCACTTTATTAGTAATAAACCCCCAGCTTCTGGATCTACGTATCACTCGTTCCACATGCTCGAGGGTATAGTAGGCGTCCCAGGCGTCCCGGTACACATCCAGCAATTCCTGTTTGGTCATTTGAGAATGCGCCGTCGTGACATGAACGGAATCGTATTGATTCATATCGGGCTCCAAGTGTACTCCTTGTTCGTATAATTCTTGATGATCTTGGGAGCCGGGAAGAGGGGTGAGAATAAAAAAGTACAAAAGGTCAATTGGGAGTTCATTCTGGATGATCCGAATATCCCGCAGAATACTCTCCCGCGTATCCGTTGGGAAACCCAGTATCAAGCCGGCCATGATGAGTGCGCCTGAACGATGCCAGGCTTGGAGCATCCCGCGATATTCCGTAATCTTGTTTTGATGTTTTCGTGAACCGGCCAACGAATCGGGATTGATACTTTCCAATCCGATGAAAACCCGATCAACCCCAGCCCGTCCTGCTTTTTCAATAAATCGAGGAATTTTGTGACAAAGCGTATCCACCTGAATGGTAATGTTACACTGAATGCCTTCTTTCTCCCTCAAAAAAATTAATCGATCGAAGATGCCTTCCCAGGCCTTGTTCCGAGCATAATTATCATCGGTGATGAAAAACTTATGGATCCCCTGGGCCACGTTGCTTCTTACCAAATGCTCTATGTCATCAGCGGTCCGATAACGGGATTTACGTCCCTGAACATTAATGATCGTACAAAAACTACATAAGAAAGGGCACCCTCGCCCGGCATCAAAACTGGTTCGCGATCCTGACATCCGGTGAACGAGGTGGGCCGGCAAATAGGGAACTGGTTGCCCTTCAAGGCCGGGAGGATCCTTCATCAAATTATACAAAGGTTTCAACTGTTTGTGATACGCATCCAAGAGAACCCTATCCAGATGACCCTCTACTTCCCCGGCAAAAAGGGACACGCCTTCATCCATCGCTTCCTGTAAATCACTTGGAAGGTTAGACAGCATCGCGACACACCCGCTCACATGAAACCCACCGATGCAAACTGAAAGGCCTTCTTTGCGGAATTGTCTAGCCAGGTCCATGGCTCTGGGAAATTGATTAGTTTGCACCCCCACGAAGGCGATTAATCCGATGTCTCCTAGGATGAGTTGGCGTAACGCCTGGGGTTTGACCCGGGTATTCGTCTCGTCAACCGCCGTAATCGTTATTCCCACATCAGGACCCAAAATCTTTCTCTCCGCACAATCAAGCGCTAATCCATAAATAGCGGCCATGGAATTAGACGGGATAGACGAACGAACCCACTGAATCACATAGCCATCATCATCATAATGTGATGGTTTAATAAGAATGAGATGAAAGGACTTGGGGGTTATTGAAGTCACAAGGGAGGCCTCCGGATTTTGTGTATCATAACAGGTCGGACGAAGTTGGTCGCCCCTTTTCACGTAGGACGTCACACACCCTCCCAACGTGGTCGCAAAGTGTCATGATGATTGCCTCAAGGGGAGTAATCGCGTTTGGCTTCGATACCGGGATCTCTGTCATGAGGCATGGCAAAGGCCCGAATCTGAATGAGCACGTACTAGGAGTGGAGAGCGTCTAACATAAAAACCCATCAAAGAATGAAATGCCCATACGGAGGAGAAATTACGCAACGGCATTCGTACCGACCCCCCACCTATTAAAGACACCTTGCAATCGAAAAAGAAGATGGACGGGTTTATAGTTTTTCGTCACTCCTTTTCATTCTTCGCCTTTCAATCAAGGCCACCAACACCTTACCAACAATACGGTATGCAAAGAAGAAAGGTTCCTGACACCTTTCTCTTTCCCTCCTCAAAGTATATAAAGAGCGACAACATACAACCCAATGAGTGCGAACAGACCAATCAGGGCACCAACGATAAACCATAGGATATCTTTAATCCATATTGTGCGTGTGCTTTCTTTTCTTCCTCGAGTTGGCATTTTTTGTACTTTAGCGCCTTCATCCCTTGAATCGCCACTAAAAGAAATGCCATCAACCCCTGTACATGAAGTACATGTTGAAGTTGAGAAAATTGCAACCCTGAAAAGTGTACCTCCTCAAGAATTGGGTCAAGCGGCTCATGAATGGAAGAGTGGGCGTCATGAAAGGATAATCTGGGCCTGGTCTGGTAACACTATATCGCTCAGAATGACTACCCTATAAAACTTTCCTGAAAAATATAGATAGGTTTTCAAAGCCTGCCCCTGAAAAATTACGGTCCTAATTTGAGGTAAGGGATAAGGTGAAAAAGGTTCCTGACACCTTTATTGACACCTTTATCCAATCTTACAGCCGGTCAGTGATGCGGATGATTCCGGGGTACGCATCAAAGCCCCTATCAAAACTCAGTATGCGCTCACAATGGTGATGTTCCATCACAGCCAAATGAAGCGAATCGCGAGCCGAGAGTTGCTCATGACCTAACATAATATCTTTGGCCATTAGTAAATCAGAGTGTTCAATAGGCACGATCTCATCGACCAGACCCATCAGAACGTCGAATGCCGGCTGAATGGCATCTCGGCGATGAATAGCACCATATCGATATAGAATTTCCTGGAACACTTCAGCGTCTGTTATCAACCGCACATGTGTGGAAATACAGGTTTCGAGAATATGTTGGGAAGTCGTCTTGTTGGGATGAGTGGCTCCAACCAGATACATGGGAATGTTGGAGTCGACGAAAATCATGAAGGGAGGTTTGAAGCGTAGCCTTGCTCAATCTCTCGAAGCATGTCGTCAAGGTCCCCGGTAGGAAACGTATGATGAGTGGCAGCACGTAGGATAGCCAACTTCTTGCGATGGTCACCGGTGGGAATCTTCTGTCGAGCCGATCGTAAGACTTGTCGCACCCATTCGGCCACTGTCAGCTGTTGTTGCTTCGCGACACGTTGAATCTCTCGCAATTCCTTGTCGTCCAGCAAGACTTGCAGTCTCTTACTCATTGCATGAGTATATCATGAGTACTTATATGAGTCAAATTAGGTAGCAGCTCTGCGTACATGATTGATGGCCTGAGGGGGGGGATCTAGTTGTCATAAAACAGGGCAGGTTTCGCCGCTAGGGTCTTAATAAAGGGAATCATGCGCCAAGCAAACAAAAAACAAGCCTGAGACCTTCTGGTCTCAGGCTTGTAGGGAAATTAAAAAAAGATTGGATGTTTATTTGGCGCTGGCTTTCCCTTGTCTCCAGCGAAAGACGAGAAGCCCCGCGAGGCCAGTGCCGAAAAGCAACATGGCGTTGGAGGATGGGGATAGGTGCTGGTTCACACGAGAGGTGGCCAGAAACTGCATTGAAGACCCCAACAGCACCACTCACATTGCCGGATGCAACAACCTCAATCCTCACCAACGCATTCGCAATAAGTGGCGCGATATCTCCATTCGCCATCGTCGCCCAACCGGTATAAATAAAAAGGGTCAGGTCTTGTAATACTATATAATAGAACACCCGAAATCAAACGTGGACCTAAAGGTGGCATGATGCCATTACGAATGATGTATATTCAGGTTGAATTTCTGGATTTTCTGCAAAGACATTTTCGTCTTTGCAAGCACCTTGATTAATGTTTACCCTGGCAGTATGTTACCAACTTCTAGAATCTACAAGATTTGTTATGCCAAACGGACTCACGATTTTTGATATACGCGATCGCGTTCAGCAAGCTCATTCGGTGACGGTGCTGACCGGCGCGGGAATTTCTGCCGACAGTGGCGTGCCCACGTTTCGCGGAGCGGATGGCTTGTGGAAGAATTTTCGGCCCGAAGAACTGGCTTCCCCCGATGCCTTTGCCCGCGACCCCAAGCTGGTCTGGGAATGGTATAACTGGCGGAGGGAATTGCTTTCTACTAAAGTGCCCAATGCTGCCCATGAGGCCTTGGTCACACTTGAGCACCAACTTCCTCAGTTTTGGATCATTACCCAAAACGTGGATGGCTTGCATGCTCTGGCCGACACGCAATAGCTTTCAGAAATTCATGGCAATATATGAAAAACCCGATGTACTCAATGCCATAGGGTCACGCTGAATCGTGATGTACCGTTGGCATTCCCCCGACCTGTTCCAATTGTTTGGCCTTGTGGCAACCCCACATTGTCTGGTTTAGGGAGTCGCTGGCCCCGAAAGACTTGGAGCATAGTTATACGGCCTTGCGTCGATGTAAGATCCTCTTGATTATTAGAACCTCCAGCGTCGTCTACCCCGCCACCTCCTTGTCTTAGCAACATACCCTCCTTTCAGTACTCATCTTGGGAATGTTGAAAAAAGTCGCCAGCGGCGTTCTCGCCATTTTGCCGTGCTCACGTACTACGTGTACGCTCCGCGCGTCAAACAACGGGGAGACCCTGCGGGATCTCGCCAACGATTCGTGGCCTTGCTGGACGACTTTTTTGAACATTCCCGGTGACTGCTGAGATCGGCTTCACTGTGGGCATTTTGGTGTTATTTGAGAAAAATATTCAACAGGCCCATCTTGTATTGGAAGAGACTCCTGGTTGACATGGCATCATATTCAATATATTATTCTGTACATTAAGTACGCATTGTACGAATTGAGCATTCCCATGGGACGAACGTCAGCCAGTAAGGCTCGGCAGGATTTTTCGGATACCTTAAATCGTGTAGCCTACGGTCGGGAACGGGTGATCCTCCACCGGCGGGGGAAGGATGTGGCCGCCGTCGTACCAATCGAAGATCTACGGTTTCTGGAAGAGATTGAAGACCGGATGGACCTTGAGGACGCTCGGGCTGCCCTCGCTGAAGCCACGAAGAAGGGAAGCAAGCCGCTGAGGGCCTTCATGAAAGAGTTAGGGGTATAGGACCTCCCCTTGGCCTACACGGTTCACATCGCGCCGGCTGCCGAGCGCCAACTCAAGATCCTCCCGAAACCCACGCAGAGTCAGATCTCGAAACGTCTCCTCAAACTCGAAGTCAACCCTCGCCCGAGTGGTGTGAAAAAACTGGAAGGCGAGAAGGATCTCTACCGCCTCCGAGTTGGAGATTTTCGGGTGATCTACACCATCCGCGATCGCGAGCTCATTGTCCTCATTGTGAAGATCGGCCATCGACGCGAGATCTACCGGCAGAGCTAACTCTTGGCAGAAAAGTTGGCAAAAAGGTGTCAAAAAAGGTGTCAGGAACCTTTTAGTTATTTCTCTTTTCAGTTTTCTTTTTCAAGCGATCCTTGGCAGAACCCTGAAGGAACGACAAAAACGACGTCCCAGCGGGACGTCTATACGAAGACCCCCATCCACGCCGTCATTGAATTTCACCCCTCATTTTACAAGACTTAGGTGGGAGATTGGAGAGTCTAGTGACAATGCGTAAATGTATCATCAAATCAAACGTTTTCCTGAAGAGACACTTCGCCATCAGGGAGGATATTTCGTAACGTGGCATGCATGGCTTGGCTCAAAAGCCTTCTTTGTTTTGGAAAGCTCCTTGATAAATATTTAGCCTGGCAGTATGTTACAACCTTTAAAAATTGCCCAGTTTTATTATGCCTAACGGACTCACGATTCTTGATATACGCGATCGAATTCAGCAGGCTCGATCTGTGACGGTGCTGACCGGCGCGGGAATTTCTGCCGACAGCGGGGTGCCCACCTTTCGGGGGACGGATGGCTTGTGGAAGAATTTTCGGCCCGAAGAGCTGGCTTCCCCCGAGGCTTTCGCCCGCGACCCCAAGCTAGTCTGGGAATGGTACAACTGGCGCAGAGAACTGCTCTCAACAAAAGTGCCCAATGCTGCCCATGAGGCCTTGGTCACACTTGAGCACCAACTTCCTCAGTTTTGGATCATTACCCAAAACGTGGATGGCTTGCATGCGCTGGCCGGCACGCAAAAGCTTTCAGAAATTCACGGCAATATCTGGAAAGTCCGATGTACTGAATGCCACAAGATCACCCCCAATCGCGAAGTGCCCCTGCCCTATCCACCCACATGTTCGGATTGTGCGGGCCTTTTGCGTCCCCACATCGTTTGGTTTGGGGAATCGTTAAATCCGGAAGACCTTGAGCAGAGTTACGCCGCTCTGCAACAGTGTGAGATTCTGTTGATTGTTGGGACCTCTGGAGTTGTCTATCCGGCTGCCTCTTTTGCCCCAGTGGCGAAGGACCGCGGCGCGTTTGTGGTCGAGATGAATCTGGAACCTACCCCAAACTCCCCCGTGGTGGATGTCTCTTTTCAAGGCCGAGCCAAAGATTTAGTCCCCCTTTTGCTCCCCACTGCCTGATCACTGGTGGTTTCTTGACTCGGTTCCCAAGGGTTTGTTACGTTTTTTTGTTTAAGGATTTTCAGTACTTATGCCAGTGTGTCTTCAAAAGTAACCCATGCAATTGACGATTAATGGTAAAATGGAAACCCTTGAGGTTTCGACGGTGATGGACGTCCTCAAAGCGAAGGATATCGACCCCCAACTTGTCGCGGTGGAGCTCAATACCCAGATGATCGATCAGGAACACCTCGGGACCACCGCTCTTAAAGAAGGTGACAAACTGGAATTTTTGTTTTTTATGGGCGGTGGGGCGTGAATTCTCCCTTTCTACCCTGTATTACAGATGGCATTGGGCATACCCCGCTAGTCCGGTTGAATCGGCTTTCTCCTCCTGGTTGCGCGACCATCTATGGGAAGGCGGAATTCTATAATCCTGGCGGCAGCGTAAAAGATCGCATTTGCCTGAATATGATAGATGAGGCCGAGAAACAAGGCCTCTTAAAGCCAGGCAGCACGATTGTCGAGCCCACCAGTGGCAATACCGGTATTGGATTAGCGTTGGTGGCGGCCGTTCGCGGGTATAAATTGATTTTGGTCATGCCAGAAGGCATGAGCTTGGAACGAGCCAGCCTACTGTCTTCCTATGGCGCACAACTGGTTTTAACTCCTGCCAGGGAAGGGATGCGCGGGTCCATAAATGAAGCTGAAAGCATGTTGGAGCAAAACCCCGAATATTTTATGCCCAATCAATTTTCTAATCCGGCGAATCCGGCTATGCACCGCAAGACGACGGCTTTGGAAATTCTAGAGGCCTTGAACGGTCAGGTGGATGCCTTAGTGGCTGCCGTGGGCACCGGTGGGACCATTACCGGATGTGGGGAGGTGTTCAAAGAAAAAAATCCCCACATCAAAATCATTGCGGTAGAACCCACTGGCTCTCCAGTCTTGTCCGGGGGAGAACCTGGACCGCATAAAATTCAAGGCATTGGAGCCGGATTTGTTCCCGCGGTCTTGAATCGATCACTTCTGGATGAGATCATGACCGTCACAGATGAAGAGGCCTATCAAATCACCAAACAGTTAGCCAAGAAGGAAGGCCTGTTGGTCGGAATTTCCTCAGGAGCGAATGTGTTCGCCGCGCAAAAAGTGGCCGAATCCCTCGGACCAGACAAGAATGTGGTCACAATCCTATGCGACACCGGCGAACGCTATCTTAGCATGGAAAAATATTTTAATATTTAAATATCGAGAATCTTTATGAGTTTTACTGAAGAACAAATCACACGCTATAGCCGCCATATTTTGTTGCCGGAAGTGGGCGGAAAAGGTCAAAAGAAACTCTCCCAAGCGAAAGTCTTTGTGATAGGCGCCGGAGGGCTGGGGTGCCCAGTTGCCTATTACTTGGGCGCGGCAGGCATTGGGACCATCGGCCTCATTGATAGCGATGTGGTGGATATGTCCAACCTTCAACGGCAAGTGCTTCATCACACCCCTGATGTGGGACGCTCCAAGGTCCTGTCAGCCAAAGAAAAAATTCAGGCGTTGAACCCAGATGTGCAGGTTACCACCTATGAAGAACGGCTGACCTCGCACAACGCACGAGAGCTGATTAGTCAATATGATGTCATTATTGATGGAGTGGATAATTTTCCGGCAAAGTTTTTGATCAATGATGCGTGTTTTATGGAGGGCAAACCTCTAATTCATGGAGGGATTCTCCGCTTTGAAGGCCGCGTGATGACCATCATTCCTCATGAATCAGCTTGTTACCGGTGTATCTTTAAAAACCCGCCACCTCCAGGGGTGGTTCCTACCTGTCAGGAAGCCGGTATCATTGGGGTGGTGGCCGGAATAATTGGCACGATCCAAGCCACGGAAGCCGTCAAATTAATTTTAAAAATTGGGCAACCGTTGACCAACCGTCTTTTGGACTTTGACGCTCGAAACACAACTTTTCGAGAAATTCGCGTCAAACGCAATCCATCTTGTGCTTTGTGCGGGCCAGAACCAACCTTGACTGAACTCATCGACTATGATGAACCAGAGGCATGTCAACTCAATTAAGCACCATCCTTGTGAACAGGGAAACCCTACTATTCAGTGGATGAGGATTCCGCTATGACGACTAAAATGCAATCACTGGTTTGTCGGGAATGTGGGAAAGAATACCCCACCCAAGATATCCATGTGTGCGAATTGTGCTTTGGCCCACTGGAAGTCAAATATGATTACGCCTCAATAAAACAGGTCATGACCCGAGAGAAAATTCTCTCAGGCCCAAAAAGTCTTTGGCGATACGTGGACTTACTTCCCGTTGAAGGCACGAACTTTATTGGCAAGTATGCCGGCTTCACGCCACTGGTTCATGCCAAAAATCTGGGAGCGTTTTTGGGATTAGACAATTTGTATATTAAGAATGATTGCGTCAACCATCTCACATTGTCGTTTAAAGATCGTGTGGTGGCCATTGCGTTAACGCGAGCACGGGAGCTGGGATTTGAAACCGTGGCTTGCGCCTCTACCGGGAATTTGGCGAACTCTGTTTCGGCCCACGCCGCTTCCGCTGGCATGAAGTGCTATGTCTTTATTCCTGGAGACCTTGAGGCCGCCAAAGTGTTGGGCAATCTGATTTATCGCCCAAATGTCGTCGAGATTGAAGGAAATTATGATGATGTGAATCGGCTGTGCAGTGAAATTGCTGGAGAACGACATTGGGCGTTCGTGAACATTAATATTCGCCCCTATTACGCAGAAGGCTCCAAAACACTCGCGTTTGAAACTGCGGAACAATTGGGTTGGCGAGCCCCGGATCAGGTGGTGGTTCCGATGGCCTCAGGCTCCTTGCTCACGAAAATTTGGAAGGGGTTAAAAGAATTTGAAAAAATAGGAATCCTGGACTCTGTTTCGACAAAGGTGAATGGAGCACAAGCCGAAGGCTGCTCGCCCATAGCCACAGCCTTTCGCAATGGCCGAGACTTTTTCAAGCCGGTAAAACCGGCCACGATTGCCAAATCCTTGGCCATCGGTAATCCGGCAGATGGGTACTATGCGCTCAAAACGGCAGCGGAAAGCCATGGAGCCATGGATGCCGTTACGGATGATGAAATTGTGGAAAGCATTAAACTCCTCGCGCAAACGGAAGGTATTTTTGCGGAGACGGCCGGGGGGGTGACCATAGGCGTCCTGCGCAAACTCGTGAAACAGGGGTTAATCCCGAAACAGGATGTGACCGTGGCCTATATTACTGGGAACGGGTTAAAAACGCAGGAAGCCGTCGTCGACTCGGTGGGACGGCCCATTCGTATTCCACCCAGTCTCAGTCACTTTACAAAGACCTTTGGCATTGAGGAGTCAGCATGATCAAGGTACGTATCCCCACTCCCCTTCGCCCCATGACTGGTGGAAAAAACGAGGTGGAAATTGCCGGTAACACCATAGCGGAAATGATCGAGAATTTAGGGACGGCTCACCCCGGCATTAAAGAACGGTTATATGATGAAAATGGTGAAGTTCGACGATTCATCAACATTTATGTGAATGAAGAAGACATTCGATTTTTGACAGGAAAAGATACCCCCTTAAAAGAAGGCGATGAAGTGTCGATTATCCCGGCGATTGCAGGAGGCAGGTAAATGGCCAAACTTCGGTTCCACATTCGGTACCCTGAGGAAAAAATTCCGGCTCCCATTCTTTATGAAATTGGGAAGGAATATAAAGTGGTGACGAGCATTCGACGAGCCGACGTCCGGGAAACCACCGGGTGGTTGGATGTGGAGTTCACCGGAGAGGCCGATGAAATTGACAGAGCCATAGAAGGGTTACGGCAAAAAGGATGCATCGTGGACCCTATCGAATTGAACGTCGTGGAATAAGGAATCAGGCCCAGGATGGAATTCAGCGAATCCCAAATTCAACGATATAGCCGTCAGATCATTCTGTCTGAAGTCGGCGGGAAAGGGCAGAAAAAGCTGCAGGATGCCAAGGTCTTGATTATTGGAGCGGGAGGCCTGGGCTCCCCCGCTGCCCTCTATTTAGCTGCCGCAGGTATTGGCACACTGGGCCTGACCGATGGCGATGTGGTCGACCTCTCTAACTTACAACGCCAAATTCTACATACCACGGACCGCATCGGCATGCCCAAGGTGGAATCTGGGGGACAACTGTTGTCAGCCTTAAATCCAGATATCACGTTGAAACTCTATCCTGAACACGTCAACGCTTCTAATCTTATGGGCTTGATTGCAGAGTACGACATGATTCTTGACGGATCTGATAATTTTTCCACTCGATTTCTGGTCAATGATGCCTGTTATTTTGGGAAAAAGACCTTAATTTCTGGAAGCATCTTTCGCTTTGAAGGTCAACTCGCGACCATTAAGCCACATGAAGGATTTCCCTGTTATCGTTGTTTGTACCCGGAACCGCCACCAGCGGGCCTTGTGCCGAACTGTCAGGAAGCCGGAGTTCTGGGCGTATTGGCCGGAACCATCGGCGTTCTGCAAGCCAATGAAGCGATCAAGGAAATCTTAGGCCTGGGCGAAACCTTGGCCGATCGCCTCCTCCTCTACGATGCCTTAGATATGACCTTCCGAAAAGTCGGTCGCCCCAAATCACCAGACTGCCCGCTTTGCGGACCCCACCCCACCATTACCGAATTAGTGGCGCATGAGGTTTCCTGCAGCCTGTAAGCTCGATGCTTACGATTCCCTCTGACATTCTTCAGGACATGATTGTGCATGCTCGAGAGCTGGCGCCTCACGAATGTTGCGGAATGTTGTCGGGAACGAGTGGAGTAGTGGCCGAGTCCTACCGTATTACCAATATTTTGGCCAACATGTCTGAGCAGGAACTGAGCCGATTTGATGGAGCCAAACTCTCTGACTTACAGCGACTCTCTCCCGAAGAACGAGCCGATATCGCCTTTCAAATGGATGCCCGGGAAATGGCTATAGCCCAACGCGATATTCGCACAAAAGGCCATGACCTCTTAGGGTTTTACCACTCCCATACCTTCAGCCCTGCCCGGCCCTCTCAAACCGATATTACCATTGCTATGGAATTTGAAAGTTACCGTACCAAGCTGAATCTGCCCGAACCCCTCCATCTTATCGTTTCCTTGGAACAGGCCAATAACCCCACCATTCGAGCCTTTCGCATTCAAGATTCCCACGCCACGGAAGTTTCCATTCACACCTCTGCCTAGGTCGGGTGGTTTTACTTTCCCAGGCTACCCGCATGACATGATGACGAAAAAATTTTCTTGGGTTGGCATGGACATCCTGCCAGAGGTCCTGCGATAATGAGACGCTTTCTCAACTTTTTGAAGAAGGAGAACGTTATGCCCCCCCAGCATGTGTTCGGTGTGTTTCTTGGCTTGGTCTTGTTCTTTCAGACCAGTGCCCCGGTATTGGCCGAAGCCTCCAACTCAGAAAAAAGCTATTATAGCCCCATTGTCCGCCTAGAGCCTGAAAAAGGATTTTTTCTTATCACCACTGATTCAGGCATTCAATGGATTCAGGTGGCCGAGCCCGTCAAAACCCATTTAAAAACGCTGGCTGTGGGTGACATGATTGATGTGGTGATTGAACTCCGACCGGATAACATCCCCCCACTACTAAAATCATGGAAGTTGGCCCGCAGTGCCTCTCCCTGCAAAGTTTTCAATGGAACAGATTGCAGCACTGAATAATCGTTTTCCTTCGATATGCCTTAGCCCTCCCCGGTCTTATAGTTATTGGGCCTGTTGAATCTTTCTCTCAAATACCACAAAAAGGTCCACAGTAGAGCCGATATCAGCAACCAGCGGGAATGTTCAAAAAGGCCGCTGTCTCACCTGCCCAACCCGGGCGCGCCAAGACGCACCTTTCCTCGGGCAAGGCGGCAGGGCTTTTGGCGCGCGGAGCATACGGACCAGTATATGAGGATGGCAAAACGTCGAGAACGCGGCTGGCGGACCCTGCGCCTTCGCGAGGGCATGCTTTTTCAACAGGCCCGGAAGGATAATGCAAGGAGAATGGCCAGTGTATTTAGGTCATGACCAATCGGAGGAGGTTGCACTGGCAGAGTTGGAGGACTCTACGAATACATGTTGTATCTTTCGTGTTCCTTATTTCTCTGTGTTTACTGTTCTCTAGGCGTGATTAATTCTGAAAGTCCAAAATTGGTGTCAACCATCATTTAATTTTACCCACCTACAATCATTTAGAATTGACCCACCCCAAAACCCCACCATAACACGCATCAACACGTTCCTCTCTGGCACGGCAAACGCCGTGGTGTATATAAGAGATTCATCGTCTGGCTCTGGGCATTTCGTCAGGCCAACGCGATGCGATCGCGATGGGGAGACAGGGTGGCGTGATGCCAACTGTTTCTTTCCCCACCCCCTGGCAGATGTTCAGGCGGGGGGCGTTGCCCCATCGGCGTGGCTGATGAGCCAAGAAGCGTATATGGAGATCCCGCTTGACGCCTAGGCTTTCCGTTAAGGTTCTGGTTCGCTATCGGGAAAGGCATGATCGATCGTTGCCACGATCTTATCCCCCGGTCCCGCGATAGGCAGATTCAGGTCTTCGGTATGCACCCAGAGTGAGAGCTGGAACTGCTCAGGGTTGATGGTGTTCAGGAGCTCAAGCGAACGGACCATCTCTTTGAACAGGTGAGGCGAGCTGGACGTGATGAGGGTTTTGGCAATGGCCCCCACCAATTCTTCAGAGAACGCCTCGAAACGTCGGTCGACCACTTCATCCGAGCCCCTTCTAGTTCCGCGAGTAACTGTGCAAACCTGATTTTCCACATGGCTTTGTCCTCGGGCGCATTCATGACCAATCCTGCCAGACTCCGTTTCGGCTGAGAGGCCCAGCCCTCAGTGTTTGAAAGAAGAATAGATGAATGAGGGAAAAATTGCCAGCCGGTTCAAGGCTTGAGCCCACGACCCCCTCCCCTTCCCATCTCATCATTGGGATCGTGACCGAAAAGGGGTGAGTCAAGTCCTCACGTATCTCTAAAAAATACCTCGTTCGTTTTTCGATCAAAACCATTTTCAAAGCTCGAATGGGTACGGTACTTCAAAGAAACATCTCTATATCTCCGGTTGCTTTTCATTTAGGGATTTGATGGTTGTCGCTAGAGCCCGACTGAGATCTTCAAGATTTTGGCTCATGGCCGCAACGGTGTCTTGATACCTTGCGCCTCCCACGATGGTCCGAAAATGGGATCGACGGATAGCCAGCCCATCTATTTCATCATTTCCCCGGATTTCCCACCGGGCATTAAGAATAGCTTCACCTTCAGAAGAGGTATCAAACCGAGTGATGCGGACCACAACCTGATAATCAAAATGGGCGGATCGTTTCCAAGGGAAAAGATACAATTGATCAGTTGAAAGAAGGACGGAAAGATTTTCAGCAAGAACACGGGTCACATTACCTTTCAATGGTTCCGCCCATTTATGAAATTCACCCAGGTGAAGTTCATGAGAACTACTGCGCTTAACAATATGTGGCCGGTCAAGGTACCCAGGAAGTTCAATCGGACCAATGCCAATCGCCAGTGCTGCATCCCCAACTCCCCCTATGGGTTTCTGCTCTGAGGATGGTATGGGGGTCAGGATATAAAACTTGCTTGGTGGGGTATTAGCGCATCCCCAAAGTAGCAGAAGACACAGGGATACGCCTACCCAAATGAGATTTCGAGTCACCCGGTTCATCATGTCATCTTCCTCCAGTCCTTCCTTTTCCGTGAATAAGGGCTTCTGGATGCCGCTCCAGATATTCAGCCATAACCCGAACCGCACGTGCTGCAGCGGACAGTTCTTCGAGCGTACTGGTCATTTCATATCGTAACGGAGAATTCTCTCCAACCGCGGCCTCAGCACCTTCCAACGATCGGTGTGCCTGTTTCAAGACCGCCTGGGCCATTTTGGTGGTTTCTGCTAGTCTCCCGACTAAACGACCAGGTGCCCCTTCTTCAAAGGTCAGCGTCACTCGAGCTTGATCCATGGTAGCACGAGTCGCATCAAAGGTGTCCTCAAGTTTGGCAGCCAACCGCCCCGATTCACCTTCTTCCATGGCCAGGGTCGTTTCAGCCTGAGCAAGAGTAGACTTCCCGGCAACCAATACGTTCTGAACCTCTTCTGTG
>JAZFZJ010000166.1:0-4675 GCA_036443915.1 Nitrospirales bacterium | reverse complement strand
GGCACGTCCTTCTGCAATTTCCGCAGCTAACAATCGTTGCCGCTCATTTTCCAACTGAACTTTGGCTCTCGTGACATCCAAACGGGTGGCCATCCCAGCAACCTTTCGTTCAGTCGCGAGGCGAAGTAACTCTTTGTTCAGGAGAACATCGGCCCGTCGCGCTTCCACGGCAGCCTTTGCTCGAAGAGTCTCTAAATAGATCAATCCCACCGTGGCCATCGTATCGCGCTTGGTGACTTCTGCGTCTAACCCTGCCACCTCTACTCCGGTTTTGGCCGCCCGCCATTTTTGAATCAAACTCAGGCTAAACACATTTTGAGTAAGAAACGCTCGCGCATCATAAAAATTCCTTCGATCAGTAACTGCAGCACTGCCACCAAATCTACTGGTAAAGAAGCGTCGCCGTGCGTAGCTTAAGCCACCACTGAGATTGGGCAATAATGCACCCAACTGAGTATCGGCCACATCTTGCGCCTGAGAAATACGTTCTTTAAATAACCGGATCGAAGGATTTTGATCAATCGCGGCTTGCATCGCATCCCGCAAACTCAATTTCAAAACCGGTACTTGCGTCGTTTGGCTGGGATCACCCTTTGCCGCCATAGCCGGCTCCCCGAACCCAACAATCCCCGAGACACCGAGGATGGCAAGAACACATAACATGATGCGATGGCATTGTTTCATGGCATAGATCGTAGTGAGACGGTTTAGAACATTCCCGATTATCTCCACGACTGTTCTCCTCGGTTGACTTAGACCTCTCCCATTCCGTGGGAAACGGCAGGTTTGGGCACCACCAATTTCCCACTCATTTTTTTCAAGTCCATCATCAAACTAAATAAAGCCGGCACCAAAACCAGCGTGAAAATCGTGGAAGTCACCAGACCCCCGAGCACAATACTCCCAATTCCTCTATACAATTCGGAGCCTGCTCCCGAGGACACCACCAAAGGCAACAGCCCGAACGTCGTAGTCAACATACTCATCATAATAGGGCGAAATCGTGTCCGAACCGACTCCGCTATGGCCTGGATAGGATCGAGCATCGCCCGTCTGCTGATACCAGAAAATTCTTCTTGTCCCGCATGACGGGTCGGATCCATAAAGTTCAGGGCTTGGTGAACAACCAAGATAGCGTTATTGACTACGACCCCCATCAAAATGATAAATCCCAAGATGGTGAGAACATCCATGGGTTGATAGGCCACAAACTGATTAACTAACGCCAGCCCCATCAAACCACCTGCGGCCGCCAATGGAACGCTCATAATGATGACCAGAGGATACAGAAAACTTTCAAACAACGCGGCCATGAGCAAATAGGTAATGAGCAGGGCCAGCAGAAAATCCCATTTCAAAGCATCATAGGTCTGGGTCAAATCGTCCGCGGTACCAGACAAAGAAATGTTATAGAGCCGTCCCAACACACCACCTTGTTTGAGTGGGTCTATGATTTGGTCACGTAAGAGCTCCATGGCCATTTCAATTGGCATTTCTGGCGGTGGAATGACTTGAATGACGATGGATCGCTCTCGTTCAATATGATTAATTTGTTCCGGACCTGGAACCAAAGTAATATCAGCCATAGCCCCGATAGTGGTCAGTCGCCCCCCAGGGGTATAGATGGGAATCGTCTCTAAATCTTGGGTGCGAGTCGCATACCGATCTTCTCCTCGCACGGTGAGATCAATCTCATCGCCTTCATGTTGAAAATCACTGGCTTTTGCTCCATCAACCAAGGCATCAATGGTGAACCCCAGCTCTTGATTTGTAAGTTGCAAATCAGCCGCTCGATCACGTTTGAGTTGCACATGCAATTCGGGCGTTCCCAGGTCCAGACTGGGCTTAGGACGGACTTGTGCATCAGGCATCAACCCTTTCACTTGCTGGAAAATTTGTCCCCCCAAAGCAACCAACGTATTCAAATCCGGCCCGATGATTTCCATATCAATATTCCGGCCTTCACCTAATCCCCGTTGAAACAAACTGCGTTGTGTAATAATGCTAATGACCCCTGGCAGATCAGCCACGGCACGCCACATTAGCGGTAAAAGCTCTTTGACCCGCCCATCCTCATTCGTCCGCGCCCCCATAAAGACCCCGCGCCCACGAGCCACATAGAAAAAATTCCGAATACTTGGCCCATCCAATTGGGCTTCTTCAACAGACCCTGGTTTGGCCTCCCAATAGGGGCGGAGGACAGATTCCACCCTCTGCCCCATTTTCACAAAGGTTTCCGTGTTATATCCAGGCGGTGGCAAGAGGATCCCAAAAACCAGATTCCGATTGCCCGTGGGTAAATATTCGGCTTTAGGAAGAAGGGCTCCGACTAATACAACGGGAACTCCAATGAGAATTACAATAGTCAACAGCCGAAGTGATCGATTCGCACACAACCTATACACGCTTGAACTCACGCGGTCCGCCAGGCTCCTGGGACCTTCTTGAACATCTTCCTCAGACAACAACTCTTCCGATGGCAGAGTTTCTTCCAACCACTCTTCTGCCTTTTCGCCCGACGGTGGTGTACTGTGAGTGGTCAGAATGCGCGCAGACATACTGGGAATGACGGTGATGGAGACGAGAAGACTGAGACCAACACCCGAGCTAATGGCAATGGCAATGTCCCGAAACAATTGCCCTGATTGTTGCTCCATAAAGACAATAGGGATAAATACGGCAATGGTGGTTAACGTACTGGCTAGAATAGCTCCCCAAACTTCGACCGTTCCATCATACGCTGCCTGGAGGAGCGATTTACCTGTTTCACGATGGCGATAAATATTTTCCAGCACGACTATTGAGTTATCGACCAGCATTCCCGCCGCAAAGGTCATACCTGCGAGACTGATCACATTCAGGTTGCGCCCCAACAGCCAGAGCGCAATAAACGTTCCCATAACACTGATGGGAATGGCGAGACCAATGACAAGGGTCGTACTGCCTGTTCGCAAAAAGAGGTACAGGACCAAAACGGCTAACAGACTACCCACCAGCAAATTCTGTTGGACCAGCGAGAGCGAACTATAAATGTAATCCGTCTCATCGTAGACCTGATATAATTCGAACCCTCGTGGGTTAAGCAATTCTTCATTTAATTCCTGAATCGCTGCCCGCAACCCATTCATAATGTCCAGCACATTCGCCCCAGTCTGCCGAATGACATTCACCGCAATACAGGGTCGACCGCTCTGCCGAACGACATGGGCCGCATCTTTATAAGCCAGCTTGACTGCGGCCACATCACGCACATACACAGGAGCGCCATTACGACGAGCCACAATCACCGATTCAACATCGTGAGCATCTTGATATTCTCCAACCGTCCGGACCACATAGGACCGTTTCCCCTCATCAAAGTCCCCAGCGCTAAAGTCTCGGTTCTCCCGGTCCAAGGCACGGGCTAAATCCAACATGGTCAGCGAACGACTGGCCAGTTTGGCGGGATCGACCAACACCTGCATTTCGCGCTCACGTCCCCCATAAACATTCGAAGCCGCCACCCCAGGGATTCGCTCAAACCGGGCTTTAATGACATCCTCCGCGTAATCGCGCATCGTATCGATATTCTGAGGATTGTCATCGAAGGGTTGAAACACAAACCATCCAATGGCTGATCCGGCCGAGTCTGCGCTACTCAACACCGGTTCATCGGCCTCGACAGGATACTCTTTGACTTGATTCAGACGATTGGACACCCGAAGCAGCGAAGCATCAAGATTGACGCCGGAGGGGAATTCCAAAATAATTTTCCCACTCCCGAAGGAGCTTTCAGAGAGCATCCGCTGGAGGCCTTCGACCCCTTTGAGCTGCTCTTCTTGTTCTTCCACAATTTCTCGTTCGATTTCGTGGGGGCTAGCCCCCGGCCAACGGGTTTCGACCGTGATTTCTCCTTTGGTCACATCCGGTGTTAATTGAACCGGCAGACGCAAAACTGACACCACTCCAAAGAGAACGATGAAGAGCACTCCCACCGTCGTGGTGACCGGATATCGAATGGCTGATTGAATAAGATTCATGCCGGAGGTTCCTTTTCCAGAACACGAACCGGCTGCCCCGGGAAAAGCCGCTCATTGCCCTCAACCACCACGACCATGCCCGCCTCAAGCTGCCCGGTGACTTCGACGTCATGATTCACATGATTGACCGAAACGATGGGCACTTGGGCCACTATGGCATCGTCAATCACAAACACAAATTCTTTCCCTCCACGAAGCACAAGCGCATCCTTGGGAACCAATAAGGCCTCATGGGGGTCTCCCACTTGAAGAATGACCCGTGACACCAACCCACTTTTAATCACTAAATCAGGATTAGGCAATTCAATTTTAATGGGAAAGGTTCGGGAATTCCGGTCTGCTTGGGCCACCACAGAAAACACCTGCCCCGTCGCTTGAAATCCAGGAAGACCATCAAATGTGGCTGTCACCGGATCATGAAGGTTCACCTGTCCCACAAATCTCTCCGGGAGGGGAACCTCAACTTGGACACGGGACAAATCCACCAGTTCCACGATAGGTCCGCCGGCCTCTATCCACTGTCCCACCTCGGTAAATTCTTTCACCACCCACCCATCGAAGGGGGCCACCACCCGAGCTTTCCTCAATTGATCGCGCACTTGCAAAATTTCCGCTCCCAAGAGGGTCACACGTTGACCCAAGGCAGCTTCTTGCGT
>JAZFZJ010000165.1:0-3707 GCA_036443915.1 Nitrospirales bacterium | reverse complement strand
AACCGCTTGGGCATTATCATATAGGTAAACGAATACGGCGCATTGCACTTCCCCAACGGTTTGTGAGTATAAAAAACAAGATGGATTCCCGATTGAAAATGTCGGGAATGACGGCTCACGAGGAAGAAGCTTCGGCGCGGCTGAGGGCGCGCATGAGAATGGGGTCTTGATAGGCTACTTCACTGAGTGCATCTAAGAGATGTAGGTCTTTTTCCTTGGCCAGCGCTTTGGCTTTGCTATATTGCCGCGAATTGAAACGAGCCACCGATGGTTGTCCATTGATGATCTGACATGCCAACACACCACGATCTTTCAATTCAAACGTGCCCCCATTATCTAATAAGATACGGGCCTCTTCCACGGTCGTTCCGTGCAACTCTGCAAAATCATCCAAGCCGCTGGTTTCGATTAACCGGCCATCCGGCATCACGCATTTCCGTTTAAAATGCGGCGACCAGTCTTTCCGAAAATCGATATAACTGATGGCCCCGCCTGCGCCTACTGCCGATTCAAGCGTGGTATAGTCCAGCCCCAAGTTAGGTTGCTTGAGACGATCCTGCAATTCTTGCGGCAATCCACGATAAAACACGCGTTCCATGGCCTCTTCCAGGGTCAACCCATAACCCTGGCGTAGTCGTTCAGCGGCGGCGTATTGCTCGACATCCATGACCCAGGTCTGTTTCGGTTCTTTGCCCGTTGGATCAACTCGGCAGACAAACGCCCCTTTCGTGACCAGAGCACCTTCTTGCGGATACAAATATACCCCTCCATCTGTGAGCAGCTGCTCAACGGTTTCGGAAGGAATATCATAAGTTTCTGAGAGGATTTGGGTATGCATTGGGAGATTTTCTTCCCCTGTCATCCCACAAACCATGACATTACCTGGCGGATCATGGTCGGTATAGTTTTCTAAAATGTTATAGAGTACCGGTGGCTTCTCTTTTTTAACCGGTCGCTTTTTGACTTTGTACATCGCCCGTACTCCTTTTTGCTAATCAGGTCGGATACAATGAGTCTTGCATGAATGAACACTTCTATCGCTGATCTCAATTATAATTTTCCCCACACAGATTTTAGACAACGCTAAAGTTTCGTTTCCGTCATCTTGCGATCAGGAAAGCCATAATGGTAGAAGGAACGCCTTACTTCTGCACCATTCATGTTCGACGCCAGAACGTATTTTTCCATGTCTAAAGACGCGCTGATTCAAGCCTTTCATGATCTTGAAGCCTTCAAGTGGAATACCCAAGAGGAGTTCCGTTTAGCTTCCGGAAAGACCAGCCCCTATTATGTGGACTGCCGTATTGTATTGGCTCACCCATACTCCCGTCACCTTGTCGCTCAATTAGCCTTTGCTCGTCTCAATACACTTGATTTCAATTTGATTGGTGGATTGGAAATCGGCGCCATACCTCTGGCCACGAGCATTTCAGATTTTGCCTTTTCCGCCAATCCCAAACAAGAGTGGCGCACCTTCGTGGTCCGTAAGCAACCCAAAGATCATGGGTTAGGCAAATTGATTGAAGGAACGATCCATTCTGGGGAAAGAGCCTTAGTGGTTGACGATGTCTTAACGACCGGGGGCTCAATACTCAAGGCTGCCGAATCGGCACGTTCTCAGGGCCTACATGTCACCCATGCCTTAGTGGTGGTGGATCGATCTGAGCAAGAAGGGAGGGACAACTTGGCCCAACAGGGCATTCAACTCCTTCCTATTCTTACTTTAGATGATTTAAAACAGACCATTTCCTCCTCTTCCTAATTCCCTAGATATTCCTAAAATGGCCTTCTATCTTACTGTCCCCCGCACCTAACCCTTGTAGAACTCCTACGCATGGACCTCTGCGCCCTTTGACCATGTTCTCCCAGGAAGGATATCCCGCCCCACCCTAAAGCCCATGGCCAAAAACCAGCCGCTTGACCAGCTCTTCGAGGCAGTCATACAATTTTCATATGCCATCCCTTCCCAACCTTCTCAAGAACGCAGTCAAGAAAGAGCCAAGCATGAAGCTTAGGTTCTCAAGACAAACCAACCTTATCTTTACAACAAGGAGGACGAAGATGAAACGATTTTCTCTTGTAGTGTTTGCAGCCCTTGTTGTCTTGGGATACTGGAGTCCGGCAGTCGTCACTGCCGAACCCTATCTCCTCAGCGTCCAACAACTCAAAGCGGGAATGGATAAAGCTGCCCGGGCGAATCAAAAAGGATTTGTGCTCATCGATGTTCGATCCCCAGATGAACATCGAGGAGGATTCATACCTGGAACCGATGTGAATATTGATTTCCGGGAAATAAAGGCTCGGCACTCGGAGATTCACAGCAAACTCGATGAACACATTGTTGTGTACTGTCAATCGGGGCACCGTAGCAATATTGCAGCTGAAACCTTAATGGACTTGGGGTATCAATACGTCTACAACGTGGAAGGGAGTATGAATGCCTGGGAGGCGGCTGGTTATCCGCTCGAACAACCTCGGTGAGTAGACCTTCAGTTCATCCAAAGATCCTTATGACTCTACGACCGTGGAATAAATGCCATCAAATTGATGATGCATTTCGCGAAAGGCTTCTAATAAGCGGGGATCGAAATGGGTGGGTTTCGTTCGTTCATTTCCATTTAACATAATGTCACAGGTTTTAGAATGAGTAAAAGCCGGTTTATAGGGTCGCGGGCTGCGTAGAGCGTCATAGAGGTCACACAGCATCACAATGCGTCCGGTCAGGGGAATTTCTTCCCCCTTGAGCCCACCAGGATAGCCACTACCATCCCACCGCTCATGATGGGTGAGCGCCACCTCTTTTGCCATCTCTAACAATGGAGAGGCCGACCCACTCAATAAGCTGGCTCCTAACAAAGGATGCTGCTTGATGGCTTCCCACTCCTCCTCCGTTAGGGGGCCTTGTTTTCCAAGAACCGCATCGGGCACACCAATTTTCCCCACATCATGCATAGGAGCCACGGCAAACAAACACCGCGCCCGGGACTCATTCCATCCAATAAATAGAGCAAGGGATTGCGTGTAATGGCTCAACCGGGCAATATGGGCCCCTGTTTCCTCATCTTTATAGCGTGAGGCACGGGCTAGGCGAAGCATGGTATCTGTGTAGGCTTCTTCTAATTCACTATTTTTCTGTTGCTCCGTGTCCAACGCCACTTTGAGATCTCGGGCATACGTGAGCAATTGAGCATGGGCTTGGGCAAGTTTTCGTGTTTTATCCTCTTCTTTTTTCAACATCAGTTTGAGATCTTTGGCGTACACCATTAACTGTGAACGCGCCGCGTAAAGCTGGGCTTGGACTGTTTTTGATCCAGTAGGAAGTCCAACCTTTTTCTTGGCAGTATGGCTTACCCTCCCTTGCTTCCCGTGGTTGTTGAGAGGTCTCGGACTCATTGCTCCAACACCTCCCGCACCTTCTGAATGAGTTCCAATGGACTAAAAGGCTTCACGAGATACCCTGCGAGGCGAAGGGAGTTCATCTGCTCACGCTCCTCTGCCCCATCTTTGGCAGTCAACATGACCACAGGGATCTTGGCCGTCATCATATTCTGGCGAAGAACCGCGAGTAGCTCACGGCCGTTGAGGCCTGGCATCATCCAATCAAGAATCAATAAATCAGGATGGTATTGCTGAACAATATCCAGTGCCATGTGACCGTCTACCGCGGTCAGGATCTGATAGGAAGGATTTTCGAGGGTTACTTGGAC